>CAZLBJ010000380.1:0-2699 GCA_964557755.1 uncultured Thermoanaerobaculia bacterium | reverse complement strand
CCGCGTGTCGCGCCGCCACGCCCGCCTCGCCGGCGACGCCGGCGGCGCCTGGCTGCTGCGCGACCTGGGGAGCACGAAGGGCGTCGCGTTCGACGGCCGCCGGGCCACCGAGGGCCGCCTCACCGGCCCCGCCTGGATCGGCCTCGGCGAGGTGCCGCTGCGCTTCGAGCCGCTCGACGCCGCGGCGGTGCGCGCCGCCGGCGAGGACGAGCTCGAGCGCCGCCGCCACGGCGCCCGCCTGCAGCGCGGCCTCGACCCCGCGGTGGGCCTCGGGCCGCTGCTCGACCGCGTGCTCGACTCGGTGATGGCGATGGCCGGCGGCCAGCGCGGCTTCCTGCTGATGGCGCGGCCGGACGGCGACCACCGCCTGGTGCGCACCGGCGGCCTCGACGCCGCCGACCTGGCGCGCGAGGAGTTCGGCGGCAGCTTCGGAGCCGTCGAGCGGGCGCTCGCCGAGCGCCGCCCGGTGGTGTGCTGCGACGCCCGCGCCGACACCCTGCTGGGCAGCCGCTCGAGCATCCTCGCCGGCGGCGTGCGGGCGCTGGCCTGCCTGCCGCTCGTGGCGCTCGGCCGCCTGCTGGGCGTCGTCTACGTCGACAGCCGCGAGCCGGGGCGCACGCTGACCTCCCTCGACGTCGAGATCCTCGAGGGGCTGGCAGCCCACGCCGCCCTCGGCCTGGCGGTGGCCGGGCTCGACCGCGAGGTGGCGGGGCTCGAGGTGGCGCTGCCCGCCGCCCGCGCGGAGCTGGCGGCGCGCGAGCCGGCCGGCGACGGCTCCTGGCGGCGGCTGGCGGCGGTACACCACGGGCGCACCACCGGTGCGGCACTCGCCGCGGGAGGCACCGCGTGAGCGGCAGTCCCTCGCACGAGTCCCGCGCCGGCCCGGGCACCCCCGCCGGCGAGCACGACCCCGACGCCACCCGCACCGCCGCCGGCGCGCCGCTGCTCACCCGCGGCGACCTGCTGGCCGGCCGCTACCGCATCCGCGAGCGCATCGGCTCAGGCGGCATGGGCCTCGTCTTCCGCGCCCGCGACGAGCGCCTGGGCATCGACGTGGCCGTCAAGCTGCTGCGCCCCGAGCACGCCGCCGACGGCGAGGTGGCGGCGCGCTTCACCCGCGAGCTGCTGCTCGCCCGCCAGGTCTCCCACCGCCACGTGGTGCGCATCCACGACCTCGGCGAGGACGGCGAGCTGCGCTTCCTGACCATGGACCTGGTGCAGGGACGGACGCTGCGCCAGGTGCTGGCCGAGGAGGGCGCCTTCGAGCCGGCGCGCGCGGCGCGGGTGGCGGCGCAGCTCGCCGAGGCGCTGCGCGCCGCCCACCGCCAGGGCGTCGTCCACCGCGACCTCAAGCCGAGCAACGTGCTGCTCGACGCCGGCGGCGACGCCTACGTCACCGACTTCGGCGTCGCCCGCTCGGTGGCCGCCTCGCAGCTCACCTCGACCGGCGGCATCGTCGGCACCCCCGCCTACCTGTCGCCGGAGCAGGCGCGCGGCGACGAGGTGGACGCGCGCAGCGACATCTACTCGCTGGGCCTCATCCTGCACGAGATGCTCGCTGGCGAGCCGGCGTTCCCCGACGGCACCTGGTCGGAGGTGCTGGGCCGCCGCATCGCCGGCCACCCCCGCGACCTGCGCCAGCGCGCGCCGGAGGTGCCGCGCTGGCTGGCCGACGTGGTGGCGCGCTGCCTGGCGCGCGAGCCCGGGGAGCGCTACGCCGACGCCGGCGAGCTGGCGGCCGACCTCGCCGCCGGCCGCCGGCCGCGCACCGCGCCGGGCGGCCGGCTGCGCCGCCTGCGCCTGTCGCCGTGGCACGCCCTGCTGGTGGCGGGCGCGCTCGCCGCGGTGATGGTGTCGGCCTTCCTCGGCTGGCGCGGCCGGGACGCCGACCAGCCGGCCGCGGCGGCCGGGGAGCCGCGCCTGTCGGTGGCGGTGCTGCCGCTGGCCGACCAGACCGGCTCGGGCTGGGTCTCCACCGGCGCCGCCGAGATGTTGGCCGCCTCGCTCGAGGCCAGCAGCTCGCTGCGCGTCGTCGACAGCCTGCGGGTGCTGCGCACGGTGCAGGACCTCGGCCTGCCGGTCGGCCCGCTGCCGGCCCGCGAGCTGCGCCGCCTGGGCGAGCTCTTGGGCGCCGACCGCGTGGTGGCGGCGCGCGTGGTCGCGGTGCCCGGCCGGGTGCGACTCGACGGCCGCCTGGCGGAGATCGACGGCGAGGAGCTGCTGATCGACGGCATCGCAGTCGAGGCGCCGGAGCTGCTGGCGGCGGTCGACGGCTTCGCCACCCGGCTGCGCTGGCGGCTGGAGGTGCCCGAGGACCCGGCGGAGCTGCCGTCGCCGCCGCTGTCGGCGGACTCCGATGCGATCGCCGCCTACGCCGAGGGCGTCGAGGCGCTGGCGCGCGGCGACAGCCTCGGCGCCACGCCGCGGCTGGAGGCGGCGGTGGCCGCCGACCCCGCCTTCGCCGCCGCCTGGGTGCGCCTCGCACGCGCCTACGACGAGCTGGGCTTCGACGAGCAGGCGCGCGCCGCCGCCGAGCGGGCGGTGGCCTCGCTGCCGGCGCGGGCGGGGATCCTCGGCTACGAGGCGCGCGCCCAGCGCGCCGCCCTCGCCGGCGACGCCCAGCGCGCCGCCGACCTCCTCGCCGAGCTGGTGGCGCGGTACCCGAACGACGTCGAGGCGCGCGTCGGCCTGGCCGAGGC
>CAZLBJ010000379.1:0-2785 GCA_964557755.1 uncultured Thermoanaerobaculia bacterium | reverse complement strand
GGCGCTGCGCGCCGCCCTGGCCGCCCTGGCGCGGCGCCAGGAGTCGCTGCGCACGGCGTTCGCCGAGGGCGACGGCGGCGAGCCGGTGCAACGCGTCCTGGCGCCGCGGCCGGTGCCGCTGCCGGTGGTGGACCTCTCCGCCCTGCCCGCCGCGCGCCGCGCGGCCGAGCGGCGCCGGCTCCTGGCGGCCGAGGCGCGCCGGCCCTTCGACCTCGCGATGCCGCCGTGGCGCTTCCTCCTCCTCGCCGAGGGTGCCGGGCGCCACGTCCTGCTGGCGGGCCAGCACCACATCGCCTCCGACGGCTGGTCGGCCGGCGTCCTGGTGCGCGAGCTGACGGAGCTCTACGCGGCGGCGGTCGAGGCGCGGCCGCCGCGCCTGCCGGCGCTCCCCGTGCAGTACGCCGACTTCGCCGCCTGGCAGCGGCGCCGCCTGGTGGGCGACGGGCTCGAGCGCCGGCTCGCCTACTGGCGCCGGGTCCTCGACGGCGTGCCGGCGCTGCGGCTGCCGGGCGACCGGCCGCGGCCGGCGGTACGCAGCCACCGCGGCGCCGCCCTCCGCGTGGCCGTGCCGCCGGCGCTGGCGGCAGAGGTGCGCGACTTCGCCCGCCGCCGCGGCGCGACGCCGTTCATCGTCCTGCTCGCCGCCTTCGAGGCGCTGCTCGGCCGCTGGTGCGGCCAGCGCGACTTCGCGGTCGGCACCCCGGTGGCGGGGCGCGACCGCGAGGAGATCGAGGATCTGATCGGCTTCTTCGTCAACACCCTGGTGCTGCGCTCGACCGCCGCGGCCGACTTCGAAGCCATGGTCGGCGGCGTGCGCGAGCGCGTGCTGGAGGCCCACGCCCACCAGGAGCTGCCGTTCGAGAAGCTGGTCGAGGAGCTGGCGCCGGGGCGCGACCTGTCGACGACGCCGCTGTTCCAGGTGATGTTCGGGCTCAACCGCGTCGCCGCCGGCGAGGCCGGGGCGCCGCGCGCCGCCGGCCTGTCGCTGGCCGCCGAGGACGCTGCCGGCACCGGCGGCCGCCGGGTGCGCCACGGCCTGGTCGCCAAGTTCGACCTCGAGGTCGGCGTGGTCGACGGCGGCGAGGAGATGGACGCCGTCTTCGAGCTCGCCTGCGACCTCTTCGACGCCGCCACCGTGCAGCGCCTGGCGGGCCACTGGCTGGCCCTGCTGGCCGCGGCGCTGGCGGCGCCGCGGGCGGCGCTCGACGCCCTGCCGCTGCTCTCCGCCGGCGAGCGCCACGCCCTGCTCCACGAAGCCAACGACACCGCCCGCGGCGGGCCGCGCCACGCTTCGCTCGCCGCCGCCTTCCGCGCCACCGCCGCCGCCCACGGCGACCGCGTGGCGGTGGTGGCGGACGACGGCGTGGCGACCACCTACCGCGAGCTGCACGCGCAGGCGGCGGCCCTGGCCGGCGAGCTGGCGCGCCGCGGCGTCGGGCCCGAGGTGCGGGTCGGCCTCTACCTCGACCGCTCGCCGCAGGCGATCGTCGCCATCTTCGCGGTGGCGCTCGCCGGCGGCGTCTACGTGCCGCTCGACCCGGAGCTGCCCGCCGAGCGGCTGGCGGTGCTGCGCGCCGACGCCGCGCCGCGGGTGCTCGTCACGCGCGCCGCGCTGGAGCCGCGGCTGGCGGCGCTGCTCGCGAGCAGCGGCGGCGAAGAGGTGCCGGTGCTGCTCGCCGACGCGCCGCCGCCGGCGGCGGCCGCTCCCGTTCCCGAGCCGCGGCCGGCGGCGCCCGACCACCTCGCGTACGTGATGTACACCTCGGGCTCGACCGGCCGCCCCAAGGGCGTGGCGGTGACCCAGCGGGGGGTGCTGCGGCTGGTGGTCGACCCGGGCTACCTGCGCCTGGGCGCGGAGGGCGGCCTACGCCCCGGCGAGTCGATCCTGCAGGTGGCGCCGCTGGCCTTCGACGCGTCGACGGCCGAGATCTGGTGCGCGCTGGCACACGGCTGCCGCCTGGTGCTGGCGCCGCGCGGCGTCCTCGACGCCGGCGAGCTGGGCGAGCTGGTGCGGCGCGCCGGCATCGACCGCCTGTGGCTGACCTCGGGTCTCTTCCACCAGCTGGTTGACGCCGCGCTGCCGGCGCTCGCCGGCGTCCGCCAGGTCCTCGCCGGCGGCGACGTCGTGTCGCTGCGCCACGTCGAGCGCGTGCTGGCGGGCGCGCCGGCGACCCGGCTCACGGCCTGTTACGGGCCGACCGAGAACACCACCTTCACCTCGACGCAGCCGGTGCGCGGCCGGGCCGACCTGGCGGCCACCGTGCCGCTCGGCCGGCCGATCGACGACACCTCCCTCCACGTGCTCGACCGCGGCCTGCGGCCGGTCCCAGCGGGCGTGCTGGGCGAGCTGTGGACCGGCGGCGACGGCCTCGCCCGCGGCTACCTCGGGCAGCCGGCGGCGACCGCGGCGAGCTTCCGCCCGCACCCGTTCGCCGGCACCGGCGGCGTCGAGGCGGGGGCGCGCCTCTACCGCACCGGCGACCTCGGCCGCCGGCTGGCCGACGGGCGGCTGGAGTTCGCCGGCCGCGGCGACCGCCAGGTCAAGGTGCGCGGCCACCGCATCGAGCTGGGTGAGGTGGAGAGTCTCCTGGCCGCCCATCCGGCGGTGCTCGGCGCCGTCGTCCTGGTGCTCGGCGGCGACGCCGGCAACAAGCGTCTGGTCGGCTGCCTGGCGGTCGGCCAGGAGGCCGCGGCGGCGGCCGATCCGGCGCTCGCGGCGGCGGTCGAGGCCTTCGCGCGCGAGCGGCTGCCCGGCTACATGGTGCCGTCGTCGTGGACGGCGGTG
>CAZLBJ010000378.1:0-4551 GCA_964557755.1 uncultured Thermoanaerobaculia bacterium | reverse complement strand
CAGATCATCTCGTGAAGGGGCCTGCGCACCGCCTCCGCCGTGCCGTCGGAGTGGTAGATGAGGCCGCCGCCGGTGGGGATGCCGAGGCCGCGGACGCGCTCGTGGGAGGCGGCGAGTCGGGTGCGCAGGCCGGCCCAGTCGTCGTCCTCCTCGTGGGCGGCGATCAGCGCCGGGACCAGGTTGAGGTGGCCCCAGCCGAGGTGGACGGCGCCGGCCGAGACGCCCAGCAGCACCGCCCCCGCCGCGTAGCGCGCGGTCAGCGCCTCGGCGATGCCGCTCTGGCGGAAGATGCGCCAGCCGCGGTCGACGTCGCCGCCGGAGAGCACCACCAGGTGGGCGCGCTCCAGCCACTCGCGGTCCGCCGCCTGGTAGCGGGCGTGCACCATCCGCCCCTCGCCCAGCCCCGCCGCCTCGACGGCCGCGCGGAAGAGGTCGTAGTAGGCTCGCTCCTCCCCGTTGGCGGCACCCAGGTAGGCGCACCGCGGCTCGCGCGGCAGGTGGGTGCGCACGCGGTCGAGGATCGACGGCCCGTGCGCGCCGCGGAAGAGGAGCTGGCTGTCGGCGAGCAGGAACAGTGGCTCGAACGGGCTCGGCCCGCCGCCCTTGGCCAGCAGCGAATCGCGGATCGGGTCGCTCATCCGGCGGCCTCTTCATCCCGCCCCGGCGCCAGCCCGAGGTCGCGGTAGAGGGCGTCGAGCACCTGCCGCACCCGCCGCTCGTGAACGTCCGCCTCCGGCTGGCCGTTCATCGCCAGCGCCACCACTAGGCGGTGGTGGGCGTCGGCGAAGCCGGTCGACGAGCGGTAGCCGCTGTGCCCCCAGGTGCGCGGCGAGCACGACGTGCCATAGGCGTAGGGCACGGTGTCGGCGCCGTACTGCTTGGAGTCGCAGATGAAGCCCAACCCCCAGTCCATGACGTGCTGGAAGGTGTGGTCGAACATCCCCACCCGGTGGCGCGCGGTCATCGCCTCGACGGCCTGCGGCGAGAGGAGGCGCGACGCGGCGCCGCCGCCGGGCGGCCGGCCGCCGAAGAGCAGCGCCTCGTAGAAACGCCCCAGGCCGCGCATCGGCCCCCAGCCGTTGCCGCCCGGCGAGGCGCGCACCACCCGCAGCTCCGCCTCGGCGCCCAGCGGGCGCGGCGGGCGCGAGCCGTCCGCCGCCGCCTCGGTGCCCCACATCGGCGCCAGCCGGCCGGCGTCGCGGTAGGTGCGCCAGCGCTCGCCCGGCATGCCGATCCAGCAGTCGTCGAGCCCGAGCGGCAGGAAGACGTCCTCGCGCACCGCCTGGTGGAAGTCGCGCCCGCCCAGGCGGCGGACCAGCTCGCCGAGGACGAACCATGACCCCTCCTGGTGGTAGCCGGCCTTCTCACCCGGCACCCAGCGCGGTTCGAGCTTGCGGGCGCAGACTTCGACCACCACCTCGTCCCAGCCCGCCTCCGGCCAGCCGACGCCGGCCATGCGGAAGCCGCCGGTGTGGGTGAGGAGGTGGCGCACCGTCACCGCCCCCTTGCCGCCGGCGGCGAACTCCGGCAGGTGGCGCGCCACCGGGTCGTCGAGCTCGAGGAGGCCCTGCTCCCAGAGCTGGGCGACGGCGACGGCGGTCACCGGCTTGGTCGACGACAGCCAGAGCAGCAGGTGGTCGGGGGTCAGCGGCTCGCCGGGGCGCGCCTCGCCGAGCGCCAGGTCGGCCACCGTCTCGCCGCCGAGCGAGACGTAGAGCTGGGCGCCGAGGTGGAGGCCGGCGCGGCGGCCAGCGTCGAGCGCCGCCAGGGCGCCGGGCAGCCGCTCGCCGCCGCGGCCGCGGACCTGAACGTCCGCCACCTCGCTGCCGGCGATCGCCTCGTCGAGCACGCTCATCGCGCCCAGGATACCGCCGTCAGCGACCGGTCAGGGATAGTAGCCGCGGATCGTCTTCGCCTGCGCCCCCGGCTGCGCCACCTCCACCTCGACCTGGCGGAAGCCGTCGCCGTTGCCGTCCTGGGAGGACTGGTAGGCGAGCAGGTACTGGGTGCGCAGCTCCTCCTCGATCTTGTCGTAGATCTTGGCCAGCTCGCTGGCGCGGCTGATGACGAACCACTGGCCGCCGGTCTCGCCGGCCAGCTTCATCAGCTTGGTGCGAATGATGGCGTCGCTGCCGGCGCTGCCGAGGCCGATGGCGTAGATGGCGACGCCGGTGCGCCGCGCGTAGTCGAGTGCCTCCTCGAAGGAGTAGCGGCTGCCCTGGTCGTCGCCGTCGGAGATCAGCACCAGGGCGCGCTTGCCCTGCACGCCGCTGAAGTAGTAGAGGGCGTAGACCAGGCTGTCGTAGAGGGCGGTGCCGCCCGCCGCGCCGACGCCGGAGAGGCCGCCGGCCAGCACCTCGGGGTCGGAGGTGAAGCGCACCGCCAGCTGCGGCGCGTGGTTGAAGGTGATCACCGCCGCGCGGTCCTTCGGGGTGACGACGGTGTCGAAGAAGCGCGACGCGGCGGCCAGCGCCTCGTCGAGCTCCTCGGCCATCGAGCTCGAGGTGTCGAGCAGGACGCCGGCGTAGATCGGCACCTCGCGCACCAGCTCGAAGCGCCGCACCTCTTGCTCGACGCCGTCCTCGCGCACCGTGAAGTCGCCGCGCGCCAGCCCCTCGACCGGCCGGCCGCGGCGGTCGAGGACGCTGGTGTAGAGCTCGACGAAGTGGACGTCGAGGCGGTCCACCTGGTCGGGGGCGTTGACCAGCACCACGTCCTCGGCGTGGTTGCCGTCGGCGAGGTAGGCGACGGCGCGCACGTAGCGCACGCCGTCCGCCGGCGGCAGCAGGATCGGCTGCACGAAAGGCGGCTGGTAGAGGGTGGCGACGCGCGTCTCGTCGAGGAACAGCTCGACGCGCGCGAGGGCGTCGCCCTCCGGCACGTCCACCTCGGCGGCGGCGCGCAGGCTCTCGGCGTAGCGGCGGCCCGGCTGCGGCTCGACCAGGCGCACCGAGAAGCGGTGCGGACCGGCGTTGAGCATCAGCTCGTCGCGCGCCAGCTCCTCGCCGGCCTCGTCGAGCACGATGGCGGCCACCTGGTGGCTGCGCGGCTGGTCGCCGAGGTCGAGCTCGACGCTGTAGGGCGGGCGCGCCTTGCTCATCACCGGCCGGCCGTCGAGCTCGAAGCGGACGCGGGCGATCCCCTCGCCGGCCACCTCCGCCTCGACGCGGGTGTTGTCCACCTGCAGGCCCGGCGGCGGCGGCAGCAGGCGGACGTGGACGTCGCCGCGGCCGAGGGTGCGGTTGGCCTCGGCCGCGGGGTCGGGGGCGGCGGCCGGGGCGGCCTCCGCGGCGGTCTCCGGGACGGCGGCGCCGTTCGCCTCCGCCACCTCGGCCCGCTCCTCGCCGAAGCGCACGAAGGGCACGTCGAGGTCGAGCGCCTGGCGGAAGAAGCGGCCGCTCGACAGCTCCTCGACGCGCACCAGCAGCCGGTAGGCGCCGGGGCGCAGGTAGCGCTGGAAGAGCAGCGGCACGGTGTCGCCCGCCACCTGCGCCGCCGGCAGGCGGAAGCGGTAGCGGAAGTGCTCGAACAGCTCGCCGCGGCGCAGCACCTCGCCGTCGACCAGGAAGTCGTAGGAATCGCCGCCGGCGGGCTCGGGCTGCGCCGCGTCGCGCGGCACCGCCACCGCGCCCTGCACGACGGTGCGGCCGCCGCGGGCGCCGGGGAAGGAGACGGTGAGCTCGGCCGGGAAGGCGGCGGCCTCCTCCGGCACCTCGGTCGAGTAGGTGAGGAACGTGTGCAGCCACTCGCCGCCGGGGTCGGGGAAGGCCTCGCCCTCCTCCTCGATGCGCTGCCAGTCGGCGCTGCGGGCGAGCGCTTCGGCCAGGCGGCCGCCGTGCACGCAGTCGCGCTCGATCTGCCGCAGCAGGCCGGCGTCGCCGCCTACACCGGCGCCGCCGGCGAGCAGGCGCCCGAGGCCCTGGCCGGGGTGCCACAGCTCCCACGGCCCGTTGCCGCGCGGCAGGAAGACGACGTGGAAGTCGCCGCGTATCAGGGCGCTGCCGCGGTAGCGCCAGATCTCGACCGGCTGCAGCAGCATGCCGCAGCGCGCCGGGAACACCTCGGCCGGCTCGCCGTTGGCGACGAACACCCGCGAGCGCGGGTCGGCGAGGTCGCCGAAGCGCTGCCGCGCCTCGGCGGCGGCCGCCTCCCAGCGCTCGCGCAGCTCGTTGCGCGCCGTCTCGGGGTAGGGGTCGCGGACGCGCCAGAAGGCCTCGATGAAGGCGCGCCGCTGGTAGTCCGCCGCGAGGCCGAGGAAGGCCTGGCGCTCGGCGTCGGAGAGCAGCAGGTCGACCTCCTCCAGCCAGCGCCGGAACGGCTCGGCGAGGTCGGAGGTGTCGGGATTCGGGGCGGCGAGGGCCGGCAGGGCGAGCACGAAAGCTACGACGAAGACTACGAGCGCCCGTACGGCGCGACGCGAGGCCGCTGGCATGCGGCCATGCTACGTCCCGCGCCGGAGCAGCGCAAGAAGAGGCCGTGTGGTGTGCCACGCGGCCGCGCCCACAGGCGCGCGGCGGCGCCCAGCGCCGCCGACTCGGGGGAGGGCCCCCG
>CAZLBJ010000377.1:0-16844 GCA_964557755.1 uncultured Thermoanaerobaculia bacterium | reverse complement strand
CGCGGCGCAGGGCGTCGAGCACCACCTGCCGCTTCGGCCAGGCATCGGCGGCCGGCGCCAGGTCGACGCCGAGGTAGCGCGGCGGCCCGAGCAGCTCGTGCGGCGAGCGGCGGCAGCGGCGGCACAGCTCGGCGAGGTCGGCGGCGTGCAGCGGCGCGCCCCCCAGGGCGTGGACGACGGTGGCCACCTCCGGACGCCGGCTCACCGGCATCCGGGCCACCACGGCGCGCACCTCCCGGGTTAGCGGCCCCTCGTCGTCGAGCGGCGCGTCGCTGCGTTCGAGGACCACCACGACCTCGGCGCCGTCGAGCGCCAGCGCCATCGCCTCCGCCGGCAGCGGGCGCAGCGCGGCGAGGCCGAGGACGGCGAGGCGCCGGCCGCCGCCGAGCAGCTCGCCGACCAGACCGGGTGCGCCGTTCGCCGCCAGCGCGGCGACGGTGGCGGTCGTCGCGCCGCTCGCCACCAGCACCACGCGGGCGCCGGCGGCGCCGTGCCGCGCCAGCGGCGCCACGGTGCGGCCGGTGAGCTCCCGCCACGCCGCGCAGGCGCCGTGCAGCGCCTCGGCGGCGTGGGGGTCGAGGTAGGCGCGGCGCGCCGCCTGCGCGGCGAGGTGCTCCGGGCCGGCCAGGGCGCCGCCGGTCAGCGGCCGCGACACGTCGTGCCAGCGCGGCAAGCGCCGGCGGTGGCGACCGAGCAGCATCTCCTGGCTCGGCGACGCGGCGTGGACGACGTCGTCCGGCGCGCCCAGGAAGGCGGCGACGGTGGCCGGCGACGGCAGGCGCAGGTCCTCGACGCCGGACGCCGTCTCGAGGTCCATCCCGACCAGCACCGGCACCAGCGCCTCCTCCGCCACCCGGCGGGCGACGAAGGTGAGGTCGGCGGCCTCCTGGACGCTGCCGGCGAGGA
Source organism: uncultured Thermoanaerobaculia bacterium (assembly GCA_964557755.1). Taxonomy (GTDB): domain Bacteria; phylum Acidobacteriota; class Thermoanaerobaculia; order Multivoradales; family JBCCEF01; genus CAZLBJ01. Next base: position 15,938 of record CAZLBJ010000377.1, on the reverse strand, counting down.
GCTGCACGGCGCCGCCGGCCGCCGCGGCGTACCAGCCGCGGTGCCCACCGCCGGCGCTGCGGGCATCGGCGCGCAGGGCGACGTGGACCACCAGCGGCAGGCGGCGGGAGGCGGCGTCGGCCAGCAGGTCGAGGTTGGCCTCGAGGCCGGGCGAATCGACGAAGGCCGTGGCGCGCAGGCCGCCGAGGGCCTCGCCGACGGCGGTCGACAGCGCGGCGCGGGCGCCGGCCGTCTCGAAGCGGACCCCGCTCTTCGACGGGCTCAGGGATGCGGAGAGGTCGGCGTCGCCAGCGGTCGCCGAGGCCAGGGCCGGAGCCGGGACGGCGCCGAGCAGCGCCTCGGCAGCCGCCACGGCACGCCGGCCGTCGAGCACCGTGGCGACCCCTTCGTCGATCTTCTTCTCACCGCCGCCCGCCACCCTCCTCGCCAGTGCGCGCACCGTCCGTCCCAGGTCAGGCATGGAGCCTCCGTTCCTCGCTCGCCGCTCCGGCCGCCGGCCCGCCGAGCCCGAGGAGTTGGTCGCCGACCACCCACTGGATGGCGCCGGTCGGGCAGCGCCAGGTGGCCGCCGGCTCCGCCGGGCCGCCGGCCGCGTAGTCGACCACCGGCAGGTTGCCGCGCATGGTGATCAGGCCGGGGGCGGCGTCGGCGGCGCAGCGCCCGCAGGCGTCGCACGCCACCTTGCACACCCGCCGCGCCTCCTCCGCCGCCAGCGGCGCGCTGCACTGCACGACCAGGTTGTGGGTGACGGGGAGGATCTCGAACAGCCCGCGCGGGCAGGCGTCGACGCAGTCGCCGCAGGCGGTGCACGCTTCGACGCTCACCTGCGGCAGGCGCAGCGCCGTCATGTGGATGGCGTCGAAGGTGCACGCCAGGTCGCAGTCGCCGATGCCCAGGCAGCCCCACGAGCAGTCGAGGCCGCCGCCGCCCGCCAGCGCCGCGGCGCGGCAGCTCTCGAAGCCCTCGTAGGCGGCGATCTGGCGCGCCCGGCCGAGGCCGCCGGCGCAGTGCAGGCGGGCCACCCGCTTGACCTCCTCGCCGGCGGCGACGCCGAGGTAGTCGGCGATGACCTCGATGCCGGCGCGGCTCGACACGGTGCACTTCGACGGCGCCACGGTGCCGGCGACGATCTTCTCCGCCAGGCCGCGGCAGCCGGGCTCGCCGCAGGCGCCGCAGTTCGAGCCGGGCAGCAGGCCCTCGACGGCGTCGATGCGCGGGTCCTCCTCGACCTTGAGGAAGCGGTTGGCGAAGGCCAGCACGACGCCGAAGACGAGCCCCAGGCCCGCCATCACCGCCGCCGCAACCGTGATCTCGCTCACCGTCTCGCCTCCCCGTCGCTCCCGTGCGCCGCGCTCAATGGAACGGCTCGGCGCGCTTGATCCACTTGTCGAGGTCGGGCTCGTCCGGATTCAGCGGCGTGCCGGGGTGGATGATGCGCGCCGAGCAGCGCTCCGCGGCGCGCACCAGCTCCTGGAAGGTGCCGGCGCGCGGGTCCTTGACGTAGGCCTGCTTGTTGGCGTCGTAGGCGAACATCTTCGGGTTGATGTTCGTGCACTCGTTGCAGGTGGTGCACAGCGCGGAGTCGATGTAGGGCTCGATGCCGCCGGCTTCGTCGGCCTCCTCCGCCTCCGGCTCGGGCGCGGCGGTGGCGGGCTGCTGCGGCGGCGGCTCGGCCACGACGGAGGCGGCGGCGGGGGCCGTGGCCGGCGCGGCGGCCGGGCGCGGCGCCGCCGGCGCGGCGAAGCCGCCGAGCCTGCCGGAGGTCAGCGCCTCGGCGATCTTGCGCACGATGGCCTGGGGGTAGCGCTCCTCGAGATCGGCGATGCGCACCTCGTACTCCTCCTTCAGCGTCTCCATCTCCTGGCGCAGGCGCCGCTCGAGCGGCGTCACGATGCCGTCGCGCACCTTCTTCGGCACCTTGACGGCCGCCAGCTCGCGCAGCTCGTCCCACAGGTCGAGGCGGTCCTCGGCCAGCTCGACCATCTCCAGCGACGCGAGCTTGCGCTGCAGGCGGCGCTCGCCGTCGAGCGCCCAGATGAACGGCGTCTTGCCGGCGCGCTCCGCGTCGGACAGCGCGAGGAAGTCGGCGAACGGCACCTGCTCGTCGCTCCACTCCGAGCGCGGCACCTGGCGGAAGTGGCGGCCGAAGCGCGGCTCGGTGGCGGCCCAGTCGGCGGTGGTCACCGGCAGCGTCATGACCGCCTCCTCGCCGTCGTCGCCGACGTAGGTCATCTCGTAGGTCGGCCAGGTCTCCTCCAGCTCCGGGTTGCCCTCCAGGCTCAGCCGCTCGGCCATGGTGGCGCCGGCGTCCGGGTCGTAGACCAGGAACGGGAAAGCGCGCGCCTCGAGGGCGAGCTTGGCGGCGCCGGCGGAAGCCGAGTCGGGCAGCCCGTGCTCGGCCTGGCAGGGGGTGTAGACGTTGAACACCGCCGGCCGCCGGCTGTTGAGGCCGCGCAGCACGCCGCCCACCAGGTGCGCCGGCGACGCCTGGCTGGTCTGCAGCACGTAGCTCGAGCGGTGCGCCATGGCGATCAACGACATCTCCTTGCGGTGCTCCTCCTTGCCGTGGCGCGCGGCGCCGTACTCGGCCATGTCGGAGACCTGCCCCTTGAAGCCGCTGGTGCACGCCTGGCCGCCGGTGTTCGAGTACACCTGGGTGTCGAGCACGACGACCCGTAGCGGCTTGCCGGAGGCCATCAGCCGCGACACGTTCTGGAAGCCGATGTCGAGCATCGCGCCGTCGCCGCCCATGGCGACCACCGGCGGGCACAGGCGCAGCTCCTCGTCGCTGAACCCGTGCCAGTCGAAGGCGCGGAAGAAGGCGTCGTGGGTCGCCTCGTCGTAAGCGTCGTCGATCTCCAGCTCGGCGGTGCGCGCGGCGGCGAAGCCGTCCGCCATCTTGCGCATCAGGCCTTCGAAAATGCCGATCGCCACCGACGGCGCGTCCTGGAACAGGTGGTTGGTCCACGGGTACGGGTAGGGGTTGAACGGGTAGGTGCTGCCCCACACCGACGAGCACCCCGTGGAGTTGACGATGCCGAGGGCGGCGCGGCCGCGGCCGCTGGGGCCGGTGAGGTAGCGCCAGCGCAGGTCCTTCAGCGCCTTGAGCGTCTTCGCGATGCGCGCCAGCCGCGCCCGCTGCGCCGGCTCGACCTCGACGTCGAGGTGGATCTCGCCGGACGCGGCGGCCGTCTCGAGGTCGGTGGCGGCGGTCAGCAGGCGGTTCGCCTTCTCCTCCAGCCCCTCGATCAGCGTCCCGAGGCGGGCGACGAAGCGCTCGGCGTAGGGCCGTGCGTGCGCCTCGATGGTGGCGACGATCAGGTGGGTGCCGGTCTTCTCGCCGCAGCCCATGCACGAGCCGTCGCCACCGACCATCGAGTGGTAGGTCTTCTTCTTGAGCAGCAGGGTGTGGAGGACGCCGATCCCCTCGTCGAGGTCGGAGACCTGGAGGAAGTGGTCCGGCGTGTCCGGGAGCTGCTCCCAGCGCTTCCAGTTGCGGCGCAGGCGCTCGACCACGTCCTCGGTCTGCGTCACGGCGACCAGCGCGTCGTCCGGGCACACCTCGACGCACAGGTTGCAGCCCTTGCAGGCGTTCGGGTTGATGGTGATCGACAGCAGGCCGCCGCTGCCCTCGTGGCGCCGCTCGGGCACGGTGAAGAAAGGCGCGGTGCGCGCCAGCGGGAACTCGGCCAGGCGCTCGGCCGCGGCGTCGGCCTCGGCGTCGAGGGCGGCGCGCTCGCCGGCGGACAGCTCCATCTCCCCCGCCAGCCGCTCGTAGGCGCGGCCGAAGGCGGCCGCGAAGGAGGCGATCTGCGGCTCGTCGCGCAGCAGGGCGCGGGTGGCGTCGGCCAGCTTCGGGACCATGCCGGCCAGCCGCGATCCGGCGCCGTTGCCGCTCCAGGTGGTCACCGCGGCGCGCAGCACGTCGCCCACCTCGCTGACCAGGCCGGGGATGGCGGCGTCCGGGCACTGCGTCCAGCACTGGCCGCAGCCGGTGCAGCGGTCGGCGAGGAAGTCGGGCACCTCGAAGCGGATGCCGGTCATGTCGCGGAAGACGCCGGTCGCGGCGGGGATCACCGACAGCGCCGAGAACGGGTCGGCGATCGGGTCCTGGCCGGCGCCGTAGGCGGCGCACACCTGGTGCAGGAAACGGAACGGGTCGGCCACGCCCTCGCCGGTGTCGACCTCGCGGTCGAGGTACCAGGGCACGGTGAGCTCGGCCGCGGCGACGGTCGCCGTCGAGTCGGGCAGCTCCGCCCAGTCGAGCTCCGCCACCTCGTCCCAGCCGCGGCGAATGACGCGGAAGTTGTCGTCGACCACGGTGCGGCCGCGGTGGCCGAACTTCTTGTCGAGCTGCTTCTTGATCGTCGCGAAAAGGTCGTCCTCGGCCAGTCCCTCGGCGGCCATCACCCCCGAGGTGCGGAAGAAGGCGCCCTGGAAGGCGGCGCCCTGCATGCGGAACTGGAGGTCGGCGACGTCGGTCTCGTCGCGCGCGATGCGGAACGCGTCGAGGTGGAAGACGCGCACCGCGCGGTCGCGCACGACCTTCTGCGCCCAGGCCGGGAACGAGGCCCACAGCTCGGCGGGCGGCAGGGTCGACTGGATGACGAAGGTGCCGCCGGCGGCGATCCCGGCGAGCGGGTTCGAGTGGCGGAAGACGTTGGGGTCCGGCGACAGCACCGCGTCGACGTGCCGCAGCTCGCAGTTCATGCGGATCGGGTCGTGGGCGAAGACGCCGTAGAAGGTGGTCGGCTGCCCCTTCTTCTCCGAGCCGTACTTGGGGTTCGACTTGACGTGCAGGCCGGCGAGCTCGAACAGGCTCATGGTCAGGTTCTTGCCCATGGTGATGGCGCCCCAGCCACCCACCGAGTGGATGCGCACCGCCAGCGAGCGCTCCGGCAGCAGCGACACGTTCGCCGCCGATTCGAGCGCCAGGTCGGCCACCCGCGGGTAGGCGTCGAGCACCTGGCGCTGCCACTCGGCCAGCTTCTCGGGTACCGTGCCCTTGCGGATGAACTCGAGGCCGAGGTAGAAGAACCGCCGCTTGGCGCCGCCGGGCAGCATGTTCTCGACCGCCGCCAGCAGGTCGCCGGCCTGCAGGTCGCGGCTGCCCATGCCGAAGGCGCCGGCGTAGAAGTCGGGCACTTGGTCGGGGCGCAGCGCCGGCAGCCCGGGGTGCGGCAGCGGCTCGCCGGCGGCGAGCGGGCGGCCGTTCTCCACCGCCTGGCCGAGGGCGGCGCGGATCTCGCGCAGCAGCGGCGGGTCGGCGGCGAGCGGCTGGTCGAGGCGCTCGAGCACCAGCACCGCCCGGCGGCCGGCCAGCGCCGCCGCCACCAGGTCGGCCGGGAACGGCCGGAACATGGTGAGGTTGACGACACCGACCTTCAGCCCGCTGGTGCTCCGCAGGTGGTCGGCCACCGCCTCGCAGTTGCCCACCACCGAGCCCTGGCCGAGCAGCACAACCTCGGCGTCCTCCAGCCGGTAGCCGGAGAGGCGCCGGTAGCGGCGGCCGGTGAGCGCCGCGTACTCGTCCATGGCGCGGTCGGTGAGCTCGGCGATGTGGTCGAAGAAGAACGGCCGCTGCGAGGCGACGCCCTGCGCGTAGCTGTCCTGGTTCTGCACCACGCCGATCATCGTCGGGTTGTCGAAGTCGAAGACCTCCGGGATGCGGCGCCGGGTGTCGCCGTAGACCAGCCGCTGCGCCGGCGTCGGCGAGGCGATGAGATCCGCCGGGTCGCCGAGGTACTCGCGCACCAGCGCGCGCTCCGGCAGCCGCAGCGACTCGATGACGTGGCTGGTGAGGAAGCCGTCCTGGGCGCAGATGCCCGGGTTGAGCGACAGCTCGGCGACGCGGTGGGCGATCAGGTTGAGGTCCGCCGCCTCCTGGGCGTCCTTGGCGAACAGCTCGAAGAAGCCGGTGTCGTCGACCGCGTGGTAGTCGTCGTGGCCGGCGTGGACGTTGAGCGCGTGCTTGGTCATCGCCCGGCAGGCCATGCTCAGCACGTAGGTCAGCCGCTTGCCGACGGCGGCGTACAGCGACTCGTGCATGTAGGCGATGCCCTGGCCGGAGGAGAAGTTGGCCGAGCGCAGGCCCATCATCGCCATGCCGGCGGTGACGCCGGCGGCCGCGTGCTCGCCCTCCGGCTCGAAGAAGAGCAGGCGGCGGCCGTTGACGTTGAGGTCGCCGCGCGCCGCGGCCAACGCCCAGCCCTCGCCCATCTGCGTCGAGGGGGTGATCGGGTAGGCGCCCGCCGCCTCGCCGGCGGCGGTCTCCATCGCCACCACCGCCGCCGTGCCGTCCATGGCGCTGGGAACGCCGGGGTAGCGCACCGCGGCGGTGAGACCGGTGGTGAGGCCGGTGGTGAGGGTCTCGCGGGGAGTTTCGAGCACGGTCATGGCGATCTCCTGGTCAAGCGGGAAGCGTCTCGTCGTCGAGCACGGAGAGCAGACGGGCGCTGAGCGCCGCCACCTCGGGGGTCGGCTCGCCGTCGCCGGCGAGCGGCCGCGGCCCGACGGCCGCCAGCAGCGCCGCCGTCACCTGCTCGACGTCGCCGCCGAGAAGGGCCGCGCCGCCGCCGTCGAGGCTCGGCAGTCCGCTGACGTCGATCTCCAGCAGCGCCGAGACGATGCGGTCGACCGCCTCCTCGGCGGCGGCGCGGTGCACGCGTTCGAGCTCGGCGGCGTGCGCGGCGTCGTGCCGCGCCAGCTCCTCGGCGGCGGACTCGCCGGCCTCGCGGCGGGCGGCGTCGGCGGCGCGCAGCGCGTACTCGCTGCGCACGCCGGCCATCTCCTGCAGCGTGCGCCAGAAGTCGCGGCGGTCGCGGCAGGCGCGGGCCAGGCGGCGGCCGACGGCGAGGCGGTGCAGCACCCCGGCGGCGTCGACGGCCCAGATCCACGGCACGCGGTGGCCAGCGACATCCGGTTCCAAGGCCAACCACTCGGCCAGGGAAACCAGGTCCTCGTGCTCGAGGCCGGCCGGCACTGCACGGAGCTGCGGCCGCCACAGCGGGTCGAGCAGCGCGTAGTCGGCGAAAGTGAAGACGAGCTCCAGGGTCGTCTCGCCACCCCCCTCGCGCGCCGCCACCAGCTCTCCGGCCGGCCAGTCGGCCGCCGGCTCGGGGTTGCGCGAGAAGTCGAGCCGCCGCGCCCATCCCTCCCCCGCTCCCGGGTCGAAGAGGAAGAGAGGGTGGGCGCGCCCCTCCAGCGCTGCACCGGCCAGCAGCCACGGAGCGACGGGGGCTTTCGCCCCCTCCGCGACCGCGACCGGAGGCGTGTCCAGCACGTGGAGACAGGCGCGCCCACAAGAGAGGGCACGAGAGAGGCCCGCGGCCAGGTGCGCCGGCCGCGCGATGGAGCTCTGCTGCACGAAGGCCTCGCGCAGGCCGAGGCCCAGCGAGGCGGTCTCGAAACGGAAGCCGACGACGTCGCCGCCCTCGCCGGGATTGGCGGCCGGCACCACGAACACCAGGCTTTGCACCGGACGGCCGGAGAGCAGCAAGCGCGACAGCGGACGCAGGCCGCCGTTGGCCGCGTGGTCGCCGCTGGCGACCGCCGCCACCGGCGGCAACAGGGCCATCTCGGCGAAGGTGAAGGCGCGCCAGTCGAGGCGCTCGAGCACCGGCCCGTGGCGCTCCGGCAGGTAGTCGCCGGCCAGCTCGAGGCGCGCCCGCCGCATCGCCCGCAGCACGCCGGCGAGCTGCTCGGCCGCCTCGTCGAAGAGCAGGGCGGCGGTGTCGAAGGGCGACTCCGAGGCCACCACCCGCCAGCCGGCGGCCGGCGCCGGCGGCAGCGTCCCGGCGCCGCCGGCCTGCCGCACCAGCGTCGGCTCGGGAGCGGCGCCGGCGGCGACGAAGCGCCGCAGCGTGGCGCGCGCCTCCTCCCGCCGCTGCCGCCGTTCGTCGTCCAGCCGGCTGGCGCCGCGTGCCGCTCCGGACAACCCGGCGAGCCGCGCCGCATCGACGAACCGCGAGCCGAGCGTGCCGACCGCCTCCGCCTCGCCGCGCCCGCTCCCCAGCATGGCGTCGAGCCCGGCCGCCACCTGCGCCGCCTCCTCGACGAAGGCGGCGCGCGCCGGCAGCAGGTGGGCGCGCACGGCCAGCCGCAGCAGCTCCAGCGCCGCGCCGGCGCCCCACGGCACCAACCGTCCCCCGGCCGGCACCGCGGACACCAGCTCGGCCAGCGACGCCGCCAGCCGGGCGTCTCCGTCCTCCGGCAGCGCCAGCTCCACCCGCAGGGCCTCGCCGGCCGTGGCGAGCACGGTTTGGGCGTCGGCCGAGGCTGCGCAGTCCGCCGCGGTCTCCGCTCCGGCCGACTTCACCGCCTCCGAAACCCGCCCTTCGACAGGCTCAGGGCTCGTCGGACGGCTTCCGCCTTTTGTTTTCCCTTCGCTGATCGGTTGCCGTCGAAGTTCCTCCCCCACCCGCAACACCAACCGCTTCACGTTGTCCCGCAGCACGTTCGCTCCGTCACCCGCCGGCATCGCCCGCTCCAGCAACTCGGCCAGGGTCAGCGGCAGCGCCTCCGCGCCGGCCGTCTCGGGCGGCACGAACACGGGATAGTCGCCGCGCACCGCGGCTCCGCGGTACTCGTGCAGCAGCGCCGGCAGCAGCCCCTCCGGCAGCGCCGCCACCTCCTCCGCCGGCAGTCCGACGTGGAAGCGGCGCAGCTCGGTGAGCGCCGACGCCGCCACCTCGCCACCGCGCGGCAGGCGCGGGACCGTTCCCGTTCGCTGAGTCTCTTTGGACGGCATCGGATGGCTCCAGGGTCAGATGGCGAAGCGGTCGAGGGAGGCTTCGAGGCCGGCGAGCTTGTCGGCGTCCGACATGCCCAGCCCCTGCGCCGTCCACTGCTCGTAGCGCGGCGCCGCGGCGTTGCGGTAGAAGAGGCCGATGGCCACCCGCCCCTGCTCCGGCGACTCCTCGAGAGCGCGGGCGGCGGCGATGTCCGACGGGTCGTGGCGGCGGTGGTTCCTGTACATCTTCCCCACCGCCGGGTCGACCGGCACGCCGTCCTCGTGCTCGAGCAGCAGGATGCGGTCGGGGTCGTCCTGGATCTCCTTGAAGAGCTGCGCCGTGTAGGTCGGGCAGCGCTGCAGGATGTGGACGAACGACAACCCCTGGTGCTCGTAGGCCAGCTTCAGCGTCTGGTAGAGGTGCGGCGGGTTCCAGTCGACGGTGCGCGCCACGAACGAGGCGTTGGTGAAGCCCAGCGTGTTGAGCACCGGGTTGAGCGGCGGCAGGAAGACGCCGCCGGGGTGCGTCTTGGTGACCAGGCCCACCGGGCTGGTGGGCGACGACTGCGCCTTGGTGAGGCCGTAGATGGCGTTGTCGAACAGCATCACCACCATGTCCATGTTGAGGCGCACCGCGTGCAGCCAGTGGCCGGCGCCGATCGAGCAGCAGTCGCCGTCGCCGGTGGCCACCCACACGGTGAGCTCCGGGCGCCGCGCCTTGATCCCGGCCGCCACCGGCAGCGCGCGGCCGTGCAGGCCGTGGAAGCCGTAGGCGTGCATGTAGTGCGGGAAGCGGCTGGAGCAGCCGATGCCCGACACCGCCACCACCTTCTCCGGCGGGAGCTGCTCGTCGCGGCAGATGCGCTGCACCACCGACAGCACCGCGTGGTCGCCGCACGAGGGGCACCAGCGGGCGACGCCGCCCTCGTAGTCCTCCAGCGAGTAGTAGTGCTCCGGGACCTCGAGGCTCCAGTCCTGCTCGACTCCGAACATGCCTACCTCCCCTCCGGCGCCGCGGCGCCCACGGTCTCGGTGCGCTTCCGCCGCGCTGGGGCGCGGCGCTTCGCGGCGCCCTCGATCTCCGCCAGGCGCGCCCGCAGCTCGCGCTCGATGACGCCCGGCGGGATCGGCTGGCCCGACACCCGCGACCAGCTCCCGACGTCGCGCAGCGTCTTCTGGCGCAGCAGGGCGGCGAGCTGCGCGTAGCGGCGCGCTTCGCCGAGCTCCGGCGGGTCGGAGTAGTTGATCTCGACGGTCATCACCTCGCGGAAGCGGTCGAAGACCTCGGCCAGCCCCGGCTCGAGCGGCGACAGGAAGCGCAGGTGGAGCGACGACACCCGGCGGCCCTCGGCGCGCAGGCGGTCGACCGCCTCCTCGATGGCGCCGAGCGTCGAGCCCCAGCCGACGACCAACAGGTCGCCGTCGGCGTCGCCGTGCACCACCGGCGGCACCAACGCCTTCTGCAGCGCCGCCAGCTTGCGGCTGCGCATCTCGCAGCCGACCTGGTTCGAGGCCGGGTCGTACGCCACCTTGCTGTTGCGCGTGTGGGCGAGGCCGGTGAGCGTGTACTCGCCGCCGCGGCGGCCGGGCACCGGGCGCGGCGACAGGCCGGTCTCGGCGTCCCAGGCGTAGGGCTCGAGCCCTTCCGGCCACGGCGACGGGTCGAGCGGCGGCGACAGCCAGTCGGCCCGCGGCCGCGGCCGCGCGAACGGCTGCATGCCGGTGGCGAGGTTGGCGTCGGAGAGCACCATCACCGGGCCGCGGAAGTCCTCGGCGAGCTTGCGGGCCAGCACCACGAAGTGGAAGCACTCCTCGATGGTGGCCGGCGCCAGGACGATCTTCGGCGCGTCGCCGGGGGTGCCGTGGAGCACCGCCAGCAGGTCGCCCTGCTCGACCTTGGTGGGCAGCCCGGTCGACGGCCCGCCGCGCTGCACCAGCAGCACGACGAGCGGGATCTCCGCCATCACCGCCAGGCCGAGCATCTCGGTCTTCAGCGCCAGCCCCGGTCCCGAGGTCACCGTGCACGCCGTCTTGCCGGCGTAGCTGGCGCCGAGAGCGAAGGCGACGGCGGCGATCTCGTCCTCCGCCTGGTGGACGACGCCGCCGACTCGCTGGAGGGCGCCCGAGAGGTAGTGCGACACCGAGGTCGCCGGCGTGATCGGGTACATGGCGACCATCTCGATGCCCGCCGCCATCACCCCGAGGCCGAGCGCCTGGTTGCCGTTCATCACCACCAGCTCGCCGCGCTCGGGCATCGCCGGCACCTCGTAGGCGGCGAGGCCGCGGCGGCCGATCAGCTCGTCGCCGGCGTAGTCCCAGCCGGCCTCGACCAGGCGGCGGTTCTTCTCCACCACGGCCTCGCCCTTGCGCGCGAAGGCGCGTGCGGCCTCGGCCAACGCCTTGTCGAGGTCGCGGCCGTAGAGGCGGCAGAGCAAGCCAAGGACGAACATGTTCTTGCCGAGGCGCGGGTTGTCGGTGACCTTGCGGCAGGCTTCCTCGAGGCCGAACTCCACGACCTCGTAGCCGCGCGCCCGGAAGTCGGCCACCGCTTCGGCGTACTGGCGGCGGATCTCCTCCTGGGTGTCGTCGCGCCAGCGGTCCTCGAGCAGCACGACGGTGCCGGGCTTGTACGCCTCCTGCTCGATGCGGCCGTAGAGCACCTGCTCGTTGAAGGCGACCACCAGGTCGGCCTCGTCGCCGACGTTGGTGATCGGGCGCGAGGCGAAGCGCACGCGGATGCCGGAGGCGCCGGCGCGCGAGCGGGCGGGCGGCTTGATCTCGGCGGGGATGATCTCCACCGTCCACACGCCGTTGCCCATCTTGGCGCACACGAAGCCGAAGGTCTGGCCGGAGGTCTGGGCGCCCTCGCCGGAGTCGCTGACGATCTCGACGATGTGCTCGCCGATGCGCACGCGCGGCGCGGCGGCGGCGGCGTCCTGGGTGGCGGTCGCGGTGGTCATGGTGGTGATCGGGTCCTCTCTAGCTGCTGATGCCGAGGTCGTCGTAGAGGGCGCCGGCCACCAGCTCGTTCTCGGCCTGTTCGTGGTGGCGCAGGCGCTCGGCGAGCTCGCGGGTGGCGTGGCGGAGTCGGGCGACGGGGCCCTCGAGGCAGGCCTGCACGTCGCCGCGCAGCGCCGCCAGGGCGGCGGCGATGACGCGGTGCTCGTCGAACAGGTGCTGGACGTGCGGCAGCAGGTGGGGCGCCGCGTCGCCGACCATGTCGTGCAGGCCCTCGGCGCCCTCCTCGTGCTCGAAGTGGGCGGCGAGCAGGCGCTCGAGCTCGGCGAGCTCGACGGCCAGCAGGTGGGGGTCCCGGGTGGCTTCCAGGCGGTCCAGCAGCTCGCCGAGCGCGTGGTGCTCCTCGGCGATCCGCTGCCGCGCCTCGGCGTCGGCCGTCACCGCCGTGCCGCCGCCGGACACTCCTCCGCAATCTCGATCCATGCTCGCTCCTCGTCGTCGTGCCCCGGGGATCGAGCAGATGGGCCACAGGCCCGACCGGCGGCCCTCCGGTCTCCGTCCCCGTTGCCCGAAGACTGGCACCGTACGCCGTTTCGGCCGACACCCGGCGGAGTGGGATTTGCGCCTCTTTCTCGCCCCCACCCGGGGGTTGGGAGGTCGCGGAGGAGCCATCCCTTGGGGTGGGACCGGGGAGCCGCGGGCACCGGCCGTGTACCCGGTACTGGCGTCCCTTGCCGCCCTGTGGCTGGGTGTTGTAGATTGTCAACGTGCGGCGCCGCCACCCGAAGAAGGACGTGGAAGCAGCGCTTCGTCATGCCGAGCTCATGGACTGGAGCGTCACGCCGACTGCCTCGGGTCATCGCTGGGGCGTCGCCCGATGTGGGCTGGGCTGCTCGGTTTCGATCTGGTCGACACCGAAGAACCCGGGCAATCATGCCAAGGGCATTCGCCGCGCGGTCGACCGTTGCCCACATGGCGGCCGCTAACGGCCGCTGGCTGGCAAGGAGAGAAGCCATCATGCACGAGTACGAGTTCACACTGGTCGTACAGGGCGCTCTCGACGACGCGGCCATCGACGCTCTCTTCGAGGCCGGCTGCGACGATGCCACCTTGGGGGAGGTCGACGGCGTCGCCTACGCGGACTTCATCCGCCAGGCGCCGTCGCTGGGGGACGCCCTCCGGTCGGCCCTCGAACAGGTCGAGTCCGTGCCCGGAGTGCGGGTCGTCCGGGTGGAGCCGGACGACCTGGTGACCATGAGCGAGATCGCCCAGCGCCTCGGCCGCAGCCGCGAGAGCGTCCGGCTGCTGGTCGCCGGCGAGCGGGGACCCGGCGGCTTCCCATCGCCGGTGTCTCACCTGAAAGCGAGGACGCGGCTCTGGCGCTGGTCGGAGGTGGCCGCCTGGGCCCGGCGCCACGATCAGCCGATCGACCTCGACGCGGCGACGGCGATCGCGGCCGTCAACGCCGCCCTCACCCTGCGCACGACGCTCGCCGAGCTGGCCCCGACCGAGCGCAAGCTCGTGACCTCGCTGGTCTGAGCCGGCGGGTGATCTAGCGCCCGCCGAGCGGCGGGTACATCGCGGGCGGGTGGACGAGGTCGACCTGATCGACGTCGGTCCAGGGCACGTACTCGGGCCTCTGACGGCCCTCGGCGAAGACCAACATGCCGGCGCTTCCATTGCCGAGGTCGCCGGCGCGTTCTAGCTGCAGCTCCTCGCCGCCATGCAGTTTCACCGTGGCGTGTTCGCCGCCGGAGGGCACGATCGAGGCGATCAGGCCGAAGGGGATGGTGTAGCTCAGGCCCTGGGACGGGGCGTCGAGCGTCTCGGTGGTCTCGCTCTCGTCGAGGTCGTAGACCAGGCGGCCTGCGAGGCGGCGGCCGGCGCGGGTGGTGACGCTGCCGGTGAGCGGGTGCCCCGGCGGGAAGTCCTCGTAGGCGGGGCCGCTGCCGCCGGGGCTGAAGTCGACGCGCTCGAAGGCGTCGTAGGAGACCAGCACGCGGCCGTACCGCGGGTCGTCGACGTAGATCCCGCGGCTGCCGAGGTCGATCTTGCGGGTGCCGGACAGCTCGATCTCGCGGCCGTCGAGCAGCGTCACCAGAACGCTGTCGCGCGAGCGGCGGGCGATGGAGCGGATGGTGTCGAAACGCACGGCGAGCTCGCCGCCGGCGGTGCGGCCGGCGAGCTGGTCGGAACCGACGTAGCCTCCCCAGTCCCACTGAATGAAGCCGGTGAAGTCGCCCTGCCGCGTGCGCACCGTCCCGTGCAGACGTTCGGGGGCCGCGCCGAGCCGAGCGGTCGGGAGGAGCTCGATGGTGCGGACCTGCCGCTCCTCGAGGTCCACGACGCCTCGGCTGCCGTCCCACACCTGCACGCCATCGGCAAAGTCGTCGGCGCCGAAGCGGTCGAGGTCGAACACGGTCCCGCTCTTGAGCGTCACCTGCAGGTCGCGGCCTTCGGCCTCGATGCGCGCGACGTCCCCGAAGCGCACCATGAAGGGCCGGCCGAGGTTGATCTGGACCTTCCGCTGGGCGATCACGAGCCCGAAGATGCCGATCGGGCGGCGCTCCGTCAGCCGCTCGGGCGGCACGTGGGCGGCCCAGGGGTTCTCGGCCTTGAAGCCGTTGAAGTAGTCGCTCCAGAAGGCCTCCTCCGCGCCCCCGAAACGCAGCCGCCCCTCGTAGGTGGCGCCGCCGACGGTGGTGACGCGGCCGTAGAGGAAGCCCTGGTGGGCCTCCGTCGCCGGACGGATTTCTGCCGCCGCCTCCGCGGTCGAAGGTGTGGCCCCGGGCGAGGTCGCCGGCGCGGGTGCCGCGTCCCGCTCGAGGACCCTGTAGCCGGCTGCGAGGGCGAGGAGGACGAGCACGGCGGCGAACGCCCCGCCGGCGATCTTGGCTTTCGTCATGACGGCTCTCCCGCGGAAGACATGAGTCCCATGCCGCGTCGCGGCCGACCTGTCCTACGCACGGGGCGGCGAGATCTTACGCTGGGGTGACCTGGCGCGCGGCGATGCTGTCCGCTGCGGGTTCGAAGTCAGATGCGCGGTCCCGTTCAAACCGGTTTCCATCTTCCACCCGCCAGGGCCGAGCAGGCAGCTGCCAGTGCGAGAAGAACCGTTCCAGGGAAGAAACCGGCCATGCTGAGCACCCACAGGAAGTCGACGGCACTGACCAAGGCCACGAACCACACGAGAGGTCGGGCCGCCATGCTACCGCGCGCAGCGGCCCAGAGACTGCCCACACCCAACGCCGAAAGATGCCAGGAGAAGAACAGCCAGAGACTCGGTATCGCGCGCTTGACGAAAGTGCTCGCGCCCGAGTTGGCAATGGATTCCGATACGGTCGTGTAACCCGAGGCATGAAACGCGGCAGTGCCGAGCAGCACCAATCCAGCAAAGCCAATCAAGATCCTCGGCAAGTTTGCCTTTACCCTCGGATATCTCGACATGTTCAGGGGCACCTGACCGTTGAGTGAGTGAATCGAGCGACCGCTATTGCGACCCTCGGAGATCGAACGACTTTTCGACAGCCTATGGTACTCAACGGGCTATCTCCTTTGTGTCCTTGGGTTTGCGGAGTCAAAGAGCCGGTGGAAGAGGGTGTCAACGCGAGGCGCCGCCGTTCGCCTCGCGGCCTCTGGTCGTTCCGTATGAGTGGAGTCTAGAGGAGGTGGACGAGGCTCCTCACCGCGGCGTGGCGTCGGGGAGGCCGCCGTCGACGGGCAGGGTGGCGCCGGTGGTGGGGGTCTGGCGGGTGGCGAACCAGAGGACGGCGCGGCCGACGTGGTCGGTGGTGACGCGGGCCTTGAGCAGGTTGCGGTCGCGGTAGTAGGCCTCGAGGCCGGCCTCGTCGAGGCCGCGAGCCTTCATGCGGTCGGGGCCGACCTCCTGCCACAGGCCACTCTTGCGCGCCCCGGCACCGAAGACGGCGTCCGGGGCCACCATGTTGACGCGCACGTCGAGCTCCGCCAGCTCCTGGCTGGCGATGCGGGCGAGCTGGTGCGCCGCCGCCTTGGTGGCGCTGTAGGCGCTGAAGCCGGCGCCCGGCGCGAAGACGTTCTTGGTGGAGATCACCACCACGTCGCCGCCCGTGGCCTGGCGGCGGAAGTGGCGCGCCGCCTCGCGCAGCACCAGCAGCGTGCCATGGACGTTGATCCGCTCCAGGCGCTCGAAGTCGGCCAGCTCCAGCACCTCGATCTTCGCCACGTGGGCGGCGCCGGCGTTGACCACCACCAGGTCGACGCCGCCCCA
>CAZLBJ010000376.1:0-3339 GCA_964557755.1 uncultured Thermoanaerobaculia bacterium | reverse complement strand
CTGCGGCTGGAGCGCGGGCGCGGCGCCGGCGCCGCCGCGGCGGCGGGGTGGAGCGGCGCGCGCGAGGCCGGCCTCGACGCCCAGGTGGTGTGGTGGTTGCAACGCCGGGGCCGGCAGGCGGACCTCGCCGCGCCGGCGGCGGCGGCGAGCGGGTAGGATCGGAAGCCGGAGGAGCGGGAGCATGGCGCGCGAGCACGACAGGCAGGAGCGGCCGAAGATCTCGGCCATCATCACCACCTACAACGAAGAGAAGAACATCGGCGACTGCATCGAGTCGCTGCTGTGGTGCGACGAGATCTTCGTCGTCGACTCGTTCTCCACCGACCGCACGCCGGAGATCGTGCGCTCCTTCGGCCACCCCGTGGTCTGCGTGCAGCGCACCTACTTCGGCTCCGCGTCGCAGAAGAACTGGGCGATGGACCAAGTGGCGCACGACTGGATCCTCATCTTCGACGCCGACGAGCGCTGCCTGCCGAAGCTGCAGCGGGAGATCGAGTCGCTGCTCGCCCGCGGCCCGTCGCACAACGCCTACACCATCCACCGGCGCTGCTACTTCCTCGGCAAGGTGCTGCGCTTCTCCGGCTGGCAGAACGACAGCGTGGTGCGGCTGGTCCGCAAGGGCACGGCGCGCTACCCCAACAAGCGCGTCCACGCCGACATGGACACCCTGGGGCCGGCGCCGCTGCTCGAGAGCTCGATGGACCACTACATGGCCGAGACGCTCGACGAGTACATCCCGCGCATCCTCAAGTACAGCTTCTGGGGCGCGGCGCAGGGCTGGCGCGACGGCAAGCGCTCCGGCTTCAAGGAGGTATGGGGGCGCTCGGGGTGGCGCTTCCTGCGCACCTACTTCTTCCAGCTCGGCATCCTCGACGGCATGCACGGCCTCGTCTTCTGCCTGCTGCAGGCCTTCGGCACCTACATGAAGTGGGCGCTCTTGTGGAGCTGGCGGGTCAACGCGAAGCGCGGCATCCAGCCCGACCTGCCGGTGTTCGACGAGGACGAGGCGGTGTGGCGCGACCTCGGCGAAGAGGAGGTCGAGGCGGAGCGCGCCGCCGAGCAGGAGGCCACGCCCGTGCCGGTGCGCGCCGGCGACGAGTAGCCGCGGCGGCCCCGAAGAGCACCCGCCGGACTCGGCGGTCTCTGAACCTCGCGGCGGCAATCGGGTCTGAGCCCGTGTGGCGACGCACGCGGCGCATTTCGGCACACCGGACCTCGGCTCCGGCATGGCGGCGAGGCCGGCGCTCTACCTGCTGGCGCTCGCCGCGGCCCTCCTCCCGGCGTCCACGGCACCGGCCGCCGAGGCCGGCGGGCTGGACCTCGTCGGCAGCGACGGCGTCGAGCGGCGAGCGCTCCACGGCGCCGGCGCCGAGCGCCTGGGCTCGTCGCTGATCGGCGGACACTGGCGGCTGCAGCCGGACGGCAGGTTCCGGTTCACGCCGCCGCCCGGCAACGGCCGCCGGCACGACCTCTATCCGGTCGAGGGCCGCTACGAGCGCCGGGGCGACCTCGTCGAGCTCCACGGTGGGCACCGCGCCGGCGGCGGCGGCGAGATCAGCTTCGACGGCTTCCTGGACCTGGGGCAGGAGCCGCCGCGGCTCGACCTGCTGTACCACGTCACACCGCATCACCTGCCGGCCGTCGCCCACGTCACGCAGCGGCTGCGCCGCGGGGAGCCTCCTCCGGCGCCGGCGCCCCGCCTGCATTCCGGATGGCCGCTGCCGTCCCGCCATCCCGTGACGGTGCAGGGTGAGGTGGACGGCGTGCCCTTCGGACCGCTGGAGGGCGTGCTGAGCCTCGACGATCCGGGGCCGCTCGACGAGGCGGATCTGCGCGTCTCCCTCGACACGGTGGGCTTCGAGCGGCCGGGGAGCCTGTTCTTCCACTCGGTGCTCGACGACCCGCTGCAGCCCTTCAGCGTCGCGCGGACGACGCTGGAACCGGACCGCCTCCTGCTCGAGGTGGAAGATCCGGACCATCCCCTGGCGCCGAGCTGGGTGGTCCGGTCGACGACGCCCGAGGCTCCCTACACGCTCCACGCGGTGGCCCGCGAGGGCTCCCTCGCGGTGCGGCGCGAGGGCCGGAGGATGTCGGGACGGGTCGAGCTCGCGGGGCGGACCTTCCTGGCGCTGCCGTCCCGCTACCGGGCGGAGGTCCGCGGGGAGCTGGTGGACGCGGCGGCGGCGCCGGCGGGAGAGGCGCGGCCTCTCGACGCCCACCCGATCGCCGGCTCGTGGCTCTCCCGGCCGGCCGGGTCCCTGGTGGTGGCCGAACGGGACGGCCGCCTGGTGCTCCGCCGTCCCGGCTCGCCGGACGTGCCGCTGACCGCCGCGGCGGGCCCTTGGTGGCAGCTCGCCGGCACCGGTGCCGCACAGGGCTTCGTGCGCAGCCTCGGGCCGGACGGGCCTCTGGTGGTCATGGAGCGGCATCCCTCCGGCGCCGTTCGCACCGTCGTGGCGCTGGCCACCGAGGCGCCGCCGGACGCCCTCTCGGGAACGGACCTCCGCCGCCGTGCCGAGAGGCTCTTCCAGGAGGGGCGCTGCCCGGAAGCCGTCGCGGTGGGCGAGCGCGCCGCGGTCGAGCTCGAGCGCCTGCTGGCCGACGAGCCCCGGCGCACCGACCGGCTCGGCGACCTGCTCGTCGTGCGGCTGCTCCCCGCCCTCTGCGGCGAGCAGCTCGGGTCCGATCCCCTTCAGGTGGTGGAGCACCTGGAGACTCTCGCCGAGGTGCGCCGGCGCATGCACCGGGCCCATACCGGTCACTTCCCGCCGCTGGTCGGCGCCGAGCACCGGATCCTGGACCTCCTGCGTACGTCGTTCGGCAGCGACGAGCAACGGCGCCGGTTCCTCGAGGCGTCCCAGGACGTCTACCGGCTCGACGTCGAGCTGCGGTTCCTCTACGGCCGCGAGGAGGAGGCACTGGAGCTCGTGGAGGCCGCGCGCGCCCGTGCTCTCGGTGACCTCCTGGCGGTCCGGCGCCGGCCGGGAGCGGCGGGCACGCGGGCGCCGACGCTCGTCGAGCTGCGGACGGCCGCCCGCCGCCGCGGCGTGGCCTCGCTGGTCTACTACGTCGGCGACACGCGCCTGCTCGTCTGGGTGGTGGGCGCCGACGGCACGGTGACGGCGGTGCGGACGGAGGGGAGCCTGGACACCCTCGAGGAGCGGGCCCGCGAGCTGTGGGACCTGGGGCAGCTTCCGCTGCGCCACGGCCGCCTGCCGACGGAGCGCGACGAGGCGCGCATCGACGAGCTCCGCTCCCTCCTCTACCGGGACTTGGTCGGTGCCGTCCCTGCGGCGCTGTTGCCGCCGCAGGGCGAGGTGCTGACCGTGGTGCCGCACG
>CAZLBJ010000375.1:0-8451 GCA_964557755.1 uncultured Thermoanaerobaculia bacterium | reverse complement strand
CGTACGACTCCGGTCGGGATTGCGCTTGGCCCGCTCCCGGGGTCCCTACCCGAGGACCCACCCCACCCCGGGAACCGACGGTGGCCCCGCACTAGGAATGTGGGCGTTGTCGGCGGCGAGGCGCGGGCACGCATTCAGTCTCAGCCACCGCGAGCAACATCAACGTCAACAGATCGGCGAAGGGGAAGTCGAGGTTGACGTGGAGGTTGACGTGGAGGTTGACGTGGGGGTTGACGTTCATCTCCTACCCCACCGCCGGTGAGGCGCCGGGTGGGAGGGGCTCCGGCCGGGGGCTCCGGGGAGCGCACAGCGCAAGTCCGCGACGTGCGAGGGAGCGGTGGCGTGCGCTCCCTGAAGAGTGCAGCGCTCCTCCCCAAAGTCCGACTGAAGCGGAACGTCCCCCGGACGGAGCCCCTCCCACCCGGTGCCGTCTCCGGCACTCCCTCGCCCTCGCCCTTACAATCGTCCAGCCATGCCGTCGCCCCCCCAGGCCGAGCTCCCTCCGTTTGGCCACGATCCCTTCGCGGACCTCGACCGCGCCGCCGTCGCGCGTGCCCTGACGCAGCTCGCCGACCGGGCCGGGGACACGGCCGACGCCTTCTTCGAGCGGTGCGAGGAGGTGGAGCTGCCGCCGGAGGACCGGCCGCCCGGGGTGCGGGTGCGCCGCGAGGAGGGGCTGGCGGTGCGCCTGCTGCGCGCCGGGAGCGGCGGCGCCCACGGTTGCGAGACCTGGATGGCGGCGCGCGACGCGCTGAGCGGCGAGGCCTTCGCCGAGGCGCTGCGCCAGGCGGCGCGGGTGATGCCGGCGGCGACCTCGCCGCAGCCGCCGATCGCGCCGCCGCCGTGGCCGGGCGCCGCCGAGGCGCCGGAGGTGCTCGCCTTCCCCGCCGCCGTCCACCGCGCCGTGCGCGCCCGCCGCTCGGCCTTCCCGGTCGCCCTCACCGTGCGCCGCCACCGCCGCTGGGTGCAGGTGGTGGGCGGCGGCAAGGTGGTGCCCGAGCCGCAGGCCGAGGGCTTCTACAGCGTCGCCGCCGAGCTGCCGTGGGGGCGCTGGGGGGCGCTCTTCCCGTGCCTCGGCGAGGCCGAGGCGGAGCGCGTGGCGGCGGCGCTGGTCGAACGCTTCCGCGGCCGCGAGGCGCCGCCGCCGGAGCCCTTCCGCGGCGCCCTGGTGCTGGCGCCGGCGGCGGCGGCTGTGCTGCTGCACGAGGCGGTGGCGCACGCCCTGGAGGCCGACCTGCTGGCCCTCGGCGGCGACCCGGAGGCGGCGGTGGGCGTGCGCTTCGGCTCGCCGCTGCTCAACGTCCTCGACGACCCGGCGGCGGCCCCTGAACCGGTACGGCGGACGAGCGACGACGAGGGCAACGGCGTGCGCCGGCGCTGGCTGCTGCGCGGCGGCGTGGTCGCCGAGCCGCTGGCCGATGCCCGCTGGGCCGCGCGCTCCGACGTCCTCGCCCCCGGCGCCGGCCGCCGCGCCGGCCGTCACGCCTCCCCCTCGCCGCGCTCGGCCTTCCTCGAGCTGGTGCCGGGCGAGCTCGACGACGAGGCGCTGCTCGCCGGCGCCGACGGCGGCCTCCACCTCGCCGAGGCCGAGGGCGGCGATCTCGACCCGCTGACCGGCACCTTCCGCCTGCGCTTCGCCGGCGGCCGCCGCCTCCGCGACGGGGCGCCCGCCGAGGCGGTAGGGCCGTGCCGCCTGGTCGGCCGGGTGGCGGAGCTGCTGGAGGCGGTCGCCGGCGTCGGCCGCCGCGCCGAGCCCGGCGGCGCCGGTTGGTGCGCCAAGGACGGCCACAAGCTGCCGGTGTGGGCGTCGTGCCCGGCGCTGCGCCTCGACGGCGTCGAGGTGGTGCCTTGAGCTTCGAGCCTCGGCTCGAGGAGACGCTGGCGGCGCTCGCCGGCGCCGGCTTCGACGAGGCCGAGGCGTACGCCAAGCGCGGCCGCTCGCGCCGCCTGCGCCTGGCCGTCGGCGAGCGCTCCGGCTCGTTCCACGACGAGCGCGGCTGGGCGGTGCGCGCCGCCACCGCCCGCGCTTCGCTGTTCGCCTGCGGCAGCGGCGACCTCGACCCGGCGGCGCCGTGGCCGCAGCCGGACGGCCTGCCCCTGCGCCTGCCCGACCCCGCCGCCGGCGAGCCGTGGAGCGAGCCCTCGGACTACGAGACGCCGCTGATCGGCGAGACCGAGGGGCTGCGCCTGCTCGACGCCGTGGAGCGCACCCTGGGCGAGGAGCTTCCCGGCGCCCGCCTGCTCTCGGCCTGCCTCGAGGACGGCTCCAGCGACTCGCGGCTGGCCGGCCGGCGCGGCGTGGCGGCGCGCTGGCGGCTGCGGGTGGCGCTGCTGCGCGCCGAGGCGGCGGTGGCGGGGGGGCGGGCCGGGGCTCGCGCCTCGCTGTCGCTGGCGGCGCGCGAGGCGCGGCGGTTCGGACCGGCGGCGGTGGCGCGCCAGCTCGCCGACCGCCTGGCGGCGGCCGCCGCCGGGGCGCCGGAGGGTTTCACCGGCCGCGACCGCGGCGAGCTGCTGCTCGCCCCGGCGGTGGCGGCGCGCCTGCTGGCGGCGCTGGTGCCGCTGTTCGTCGGCCCGCAGGCGGTGCGGCGGATCGCGCCGCTGCGCGACCGTCGCGGCCGGGTGGCCGGCGAGCGGCTGACGCTGGTCGACGACGGGCGGCTGCCCGGCGGCGTGCTGGAGGCGCCGGTGGACGGCGAGGGGATGCCGACGCGGGCGGTGGCGCTGGTCGAGGCGGGGGTGTTCCGCCAGCCGCTGGTCTCGTGGCGCGGCGCCCGCGAGCTGGGCGAGCCGCAGGTGCGCGCCGCCGGCTGTGCGCGCCGCGCGAGCTGGCGCGACGTCCCCGCCACCGCCCCCTCGCACCTCCACGTCGCCCCCGACCCGGCGGTCCCCCCGGCCGACCTCCTCGCCTCGCTGGCTCGCGGCTACTACCTCCTCGACACCGCCGGCGACCCCGCGGTCGACTGGCACGCGGGCACCTTCCACGTCCCGGTCCTCGGCTACGCGGTCCACGCCGGCCGCGCCCGCGGTCCGATCGCCGACGTCTGGCTCACCGGCTCCCTCCGCGCCCTCCTCTCCGGCATCCAGGCCGTCGCCCGGGACCTGACCTTCTTCCCCTACGACGGCATGATCGGCAGCCCCTCGCTGCTCGTTTCGGGACTGGAGCTCCGCGCCCGGCCCTGAGCTTGTTCATGCATGCATGGCAATAAGTTTGCACCCGCCGCCCGGGACGGCGGCTCGAAGCCGCCGCTGCGCGTTTTCAGACGAGCTGAAAGGAGCACCCCGTGAACCGTTCACTCCGACGCCTCGCCCCGGCCCTGCTGTTCGCCGCCGCCCTCCTCGCCTGGCCCACGGACGCCCGTGCGCAGTGGGACTTCGGCGTCCGCGGCGGCGTCTATACCGATGCCGAGGCCGGCTTCGTCGGCTTCGAGGGCCTGACGCAGATCGGCCGCACCGCCTGGTTCTTCAATCCCAACGTCGAGGTCGCCTTCCCCGACGAGGGCGACCTCGTCACCCTCAACGGCGACTTTCACTACGACTTCGACACCAGCGGCAACGTCGCCGTGTGGGCCGGCGGCGGACCCGCCGTGCTGCTCATCGACGACGACCGCGGCCGGCGCCGCGACGACGACGACGGCGACACCGACTTCGGCGCCAACCTGCTCGCCGGCGTCGGCATGAAGAGCGGCGCCGTGCGCCCCTACCTGCAGGGCAAGGTGATCCTCGCCGACGAGACCGAGGCGGTGCTCGCCGTCGGCATCCGCTTCTTCTGACCGGAGCCGGCGGCGGCCGGCCACAAAAAATCCCCGGCTCGGGGGAGCCGGGGCCGGGTGCCGCGGAGCGCGGGCGGAGAGCCGGGCTAGCTCAGCTAGTAGGCGCCCTCGGCGGTGTCCTCCATGCCGTCGTCCATGCCCTCGTCCATGCCCATGCCGGTGGCCATCGGGTCGCTCAGCTCGATGACGCCGCACGCCAGGCGCGGCCCGGCGTCGCCGGTCGGCTGGCTCTGGCAGTCGTCCTCGTGGCCGTGCAGCAGCACCGCCTTGCCGATCACCGAGTTGGGACCGCTCTCCAGGCTGATGTTGTCGGCGGTCAGCTCGAAGGTGGCGCTGCCGCCCTCGTCGAGCTCGACGTTGCCCATGTCGCCGGCGTGGCGCGGCGTGCTGGGCGGGCAGGCGTGCTCGACGCCTTCGGGGTTGAAGTGGCCGCCGGCGGAGGTGAAGTCCGGCGGCGTGCACTCGCCGTTCTCGTGGACGTGGAAGCCGTGCATGCCGGTGCCGTCGACGCCCCGGACGTCAGCCTCGACGCGCACGCCGCCGCCGGCGGCGCTGAAGAAGCGCACGGTGCCGACGCTGGTGCCGTCGGCGGTCTGGAGCTCGGCCGTCGCCGCCGCCTCCTCGACGCCGGCCAGCGGCGCGTCGGTGGTCATCGGGATGCCGGTGGTGGGCTCGAGCTCGGTGGTGGTCATGTCGTCCTCGGGCTCGTCGGTGCCGCAGCCGGCGAGCGGCAGCACGACGAGAGCGGCCAGCAGCACCCACCGGGTCCAGCACTGGGTCCTCAAAGACTGGATGGTCAAGGTCTTCCTCCTGGTTCGTTCCATGGGCGAATCGGACTACCTGGGTTCGGGAGTCCCGCCTGAAACCTGCAAGAAACGATCCACGGAGAGAGCGGGGGAACGGACCGGCCGGGCCGGATCAGGGACGGTCCTGGAGCTCCAGCTTCAGGTTGGCGCCGCTGCGCGAGATGTGCATCTCGAGCGGCGTCGCGGCGGCGTCGCGCGCCAGCCACAGGTCGAGCCGGCCCTTCCAGTGGCGGCTGCCGGCGGCGCGGTAGCCGCGCACCGAGTAGTGCAGGGTGGAGATGCGCTCGCCGCCGATCTTGCGCCGCTCGACGCCGTGCGGGACCACCACCACCGGGTAGATCTTGCCGTCGGACCAGATGCGCATGGTGCGCGCCGCCGGCGGCAGCTCCCGGCGGATGCGGTAGATGCCGGAGACGATGTCGAGCGCCTCGGGGTCGTCGATGCGCACCCGTTCCTGCTCGTTCTTGTCGCGCCAGCGGTAGGAGTTCCACGCTTCGAGGGCGTAGCCGCTGTCGCGGGAGATCTTCGAACCGTAACGCCAGTGCTCGCCGGCCTCGCTCTCGGGGGAGGTGATCATCAGCTCGGTCGCCAGCATGCCGTCGCCAACCGGCTCGACGGACATCACGCCCTGGCCGGAGCTGGGCAGGAAGAGGCCGGCCACGGTGCCCAGGAAGCCGCCCAGGCGCCAGTCGTAGTGCAGCTCCTCGTCGCGCGGCACGCCGTTCTCGGCGGTACCGGCCGCGGCCGGCGTGAGGAGCGACAGCGAGACGGCGAGCGCGGCCAGGACGACGCGTCCGAGACGGCCGGGACGGCCGGGACGGAGATGCGGATTCGGGGTACGGATGACTCGTTCCATCGGGGTACTCAACAGATGCGAGGGCCGCCACATGCCCGGATGGGCGGCGGACGGCTCAGAACATGCCGAGGTCGAGGCGGGCGGCGTCGGACATCATGCCGGGGTTCCAGGGCGGCTCCCACACCAGCTCGACGCTGGCCTCCTCCACCCCGTCGACGCCCTGCACCTTCTGCTCCACCTCGCCGGGCAGGCTGCCGGCCACCGGGCAGGCCGGCGAGGTGAGCGTCATGCTGACCTTGA
This sequence comes from uncultured Thermoanaerobaculia bacterium, assembly GCA_964557755.1. Taxonomy (GTDB): domain Bacteria; phylum Acidobacteriota; class Thermoanaerobaculia; order Multivoradales; family JBCCEF01; genus CAZLBJ01. Next base: position 2,779 of record CAZLBJ010000375.1, on the reverse strand, counting down.
CCTTGCCGCCCTCCTGCACGTCGATGTCGTAGATCAGCCCCAGCTCGTAGACGTCGACCGGGATCTCCGGGTCGTAGCAGGTCTTCAGAGCGTGGACGATGCGCGCCTCCAGCTCGGCCGTGCGCTCGAGGTCGAGGGTGGGGACGTCGCCCGCGGGGGTGCCGCTCGGGGTATCGCTCATCGTTCTCTCCTCACTCGGTGCTCACCTCGACCGGCCCGCCGTCGTCGCCGCCGCGCTCGAGGGCGGCGTGCAGGGTGTGCCAGGCGAGCGTCGCGCACTTGACGCGGATCGGGTACTCGCGGACGCCGGAGAAGACCTCCAGCTTGCCGAGCTCGCCAGGCTCGTCGCCGGGCTCCCCGCCCGGCGCGTCGCTGGTCAGCAGGCGGTGGAAGCGGCGGTACAGCGCCTCCACCTCCGCCAACGGCAGCCCCTTCACCGCCTCTGTCATCAGCGACGCGGAGGCCACCGAGATGGCGCAGCCGGAGCCCTCGAAGGCGAGGTCCTCGAGCTTGCCGCCGCGCACGCGGGCGGCGAGCACCAGGCGGTCGCCGCACAGCGGGTTGTCGCCGCGCGCCGCCCGGTTGGCCTCGTCGAGGGCGCCGAAGTTGCGCGGCCGGCGGCTGTGGTCGAGGATGACCTCCTGGTAGAGGTCGCGCAGATCGCTCATCGTCCGAAGATCTCCTGCACCTTGCGTACCCCGCGCAGCAGCGCGTCGACGTCGTCCGGCCCATTGTAGAGGGCGAACGAGGCGCGGGTGGTGGCGGGGACGCCGAAGCGCTCCATCAGCGGCTGCGCGCAGTGGTGGCCGGCGCGCACCGCCACGCCCTCCGCCGCCAGCACGGTGCCGACGTCGTGCGGGTGGGCGCCGTCCATGACGAAGGAGATCACCCCGACGCGGCGCCGCGGCGTGCCCACCAGGCGCACCCCGGGGACGGCGGCCAGGCGCTCGGCGGCGTCGGCGACCAGCGCCTCCTCGTGGGCGGCGGCGCCGGCGAGGTCGACGCCGGCCAGCCAGTCGACGGCGGCGCCGAAGCCGATGGCGCCGGCGACGTCCGGCGTGCCGGCCTCGAAGCGCGCCGGCGGCGGCGCGTAGTCGACGTGGTCGAAGGCGACGGAGCGGATCATGCCGCCGCCGCCCTGGTACGGCGGCATCGCGGCAAGCAGCTCCGCCCGCCCCCACAGGGCGCCGGCGCCGGTCGGGCCGAACGCCTTGTGGGCGGAGACGGCGTAGAAGTCGCAGCCGAGGGCGCCGACGTCCACCCGGCCGTGGGCCACCGCCTGGGCGCCGTCGACCAGCACCGGCACGCCGCGGCGGCGCGCCAGCTCGACCACCTCGGCGACCGGCACCTCGGTGCCCAGCGCGTTCGAGACGTGGGTCACCGCCACCATGCGGGTGCGCTCGTTGAGGCGCGCCGCCAGCGCGTCGAGCCGCAGGTCGCCGCGCTCGTCGACCGGTGCCGCCACCAGCCGCGCCCCGGCCTCGTCGCAGACGATGCGCCAGGGCACGAGGTTGGAGTGGTGCTCGAGCTCGCTGACCAGCACCTCGTCGCCGGGCCCCAGGCGCGGGCGCAGGAAGCTCCGCGCCACCAGGTTGATCGCCTCGGTGGCGCCGCGCACGAACACCACCTCGCCGGCCTCGGCGGCGCCCAGCCAGCGCGCCACTTTGGCGCGCGCCGCCTCGTAGGCGGCGTCGGCGCGGGCGGCGATCGGGTGGATGCCGCGGTGCACGTTCGAGTAGTAGCCGCGGTAGAAGCCGTCCATGGCGGCGAGCACCGCCTCCGGCTTCTGCGTGCTGGCGGCGTTGTCGAGGTAGGCCAGCGGCGGCTCGAAGCGGCCCGGCGCGAGGATCGGGAACTCGCCGCGCAGGCGCTCGAGGTCGAACGGCGGCGGCGCGGCGGCGGGCGCGGCGCGGTCGAGGACGGCGGTCTCAGCCATGGCGCGCGACCCCCATGCCGGCAAATGCGGTGAAACCAGGGGCTTGGCGGACCCGGCACGCTCCTGGCAAGAGAACCTGCACGAAGAGGCGGCGGGCGACACCCCACGAGGAGCCGGCACCCGCGGTGCCCGGCTCTCCCGACGACGACCCCCCTGCCGCCGGCGAACCGACATGACACGACATAGCCCCCGACAGAGCGAGCGACTGATCGAGGTCCCCATCGCAGCCATGGAGACCGCCGTGTGCAAGGCACTGCGCAACGCGGGCACGCCGGAAGAGACGGCGCGGCGCGCGGCGCACGAGCTGGTGGCCAACGAGCTGGACGGCCACCACGCCCACGGCCTCGACCGCCTGCCCGAGCTGGTGGACGCCATCCGCAGCGGCGATCTCGTCCCCGACGCCGCGCCGCGGGTGGAGCGCACCTCGCCGCGCTCCTGGCGCGTCGCCGGCGGCCGCAGCTTCGGCAGCGAGACCGCCGCCGCGGTGGCCAGGACGCTGGTGCGGGGCGCCCGCAGCCAGGGCATGGCCAGCGTCGCGCTGACCAGCCGCAACCCGCTCGGCCGCCTGGCGGCGATCGCCGCGCCGGTGGCCGCCGAGGGGCTGGTGGTGCTCGGCTTCAGCCGCTCGCGCCACGACGCCGGCCGGGTGGTGCCGCACGGCGGCCACGAGGGCCGCCTGGGCTCGAACCCCCTGGTCTTCGCGGCGCCGGCCAACGGCCACGGCCCCCCGCGGGCGGCGGCGAGGAGCACACCATGAAGCCGTACCGAGTCCCGGGCGCCGTCGGCGCCCTCCTCCTGGGCCTCCTGCTCTGCCCGGCCGCGGCCGTGGCGCAGGACGCCGAG
>CAZLBJ010000374.1:0-3643 GCA_964557755.1 uncultured Thermoanaerobaculia bacterium | reverse complement strand
CAACGCCTCCTATCCGCTGATGGTGGCGCTGTCGCTGCTCCTCTTCCCGGCCATGCTGCTGCGCCGCGGCGGGCCGGTGTCCGGCATCCTGCTGGTCGACCTGCCGCTGTTCCTCGCCGCCACCGTGTCGGTGGTGGTGTTCTACGCCGTCAGCCAGGCCGGCGCCGGCCGCCGCTGGTGGCGGGACTTGAAGGACGTGGCGCCGCTGATGGCGATGGGCGTCGGGCTGGCGGTCAACCAGTCGCGGGCCGTGGTCTCCGGCTGGCGCCGGCCCGGCGGCGAGTTCGTGCGCACCCCGAAGTACTCGATCGAGCGCCGCGGCGAGGGGTGGAAGGGCAAGCGCTACCGCGCCGTCCGCGGCCCGGCGGTGGTCTTCGAGGGCCTCCTCGCCCTGTGGTTCCTCGCCTGCTTCGTCTACGCCGTGGCCGAGGGCATGTGGGCGTCGCTGCCCTTCCTGTGGCTCTTCCTCCAGGGCTACGGCTTCCTCTTCCTGCTCTCGGTGGCGCCCGCCGCCGGGCGCCGGCGCGACGTCGTGGACCCCCGGCCGTCCCTCAGCTCGGGCTAAGATAGCCGCGATGGCCGTCGCCCCGGTCTCCCCTCCCGGCCCGTCCGCGCACCGGGTCGCCCTGCGCCCGGCGGCGCCGCGCGACGCCGACCTCTTGCGCCGCTGGCGCTCCGAGCCGTCGGTGCGGCGCTTCCAGCCGCTCAACGACCTGTCGGTCTCGCAGCTCCGCTCCGACGTCGCCGGCCAGCGCGTCGCCGACCTCTACCGCGGCCGCGGCGAGAAGTTCCAGTGGATCATCGAGGTGGAGAGCGACCCGGTGGGCTGGATCACCCTGGTGGTCTCCAACTGGGAGCACGGCCTCGCCGAGGTGGGCTACGCGCTGGCGACCGAGTGGCAGGGCCGGGGCTTGATGCCGAGCGCCCTGTCGGAGCTCCTCGCAGACCTCTTCGCCCACACCCGCCTCGAGCGCGTCGAGGCGCGCTGCGCGGTCGACAACGCCGCCTCGCAGAGGGTCCTCGAGAAGACCGGCTTCACCCGCGAAGGCCGCCTGCGCGGCTACTTCCGCCTGCGCGGCAAGCGGGTCGACAACTACCTCTACGCCCAGCTCCAGACCGACTTCTACGCCCGCGGCGAGTAGCGCAGGGCGGACCTCAGCCGCGCTCCACCACCTCGAGGTTGGCGTAGCGCGCCAGGAGCTTCCGCTTGCCCGCCTTGTCGAAGTAGACGACGTACTTCTCCATGTCGCCGGAGCCCTCGACGTCGAGCACCGTGCCCTCGCCGAGGCTGGGGTGGCGGACCTTGGCGCCGCGGCGGATGGCCTCCGACTGCTCCTCGGCGAGGCGCTGGGCGACGCGCTCGCCGAACAGCGTCGCCGGGCGGCCGGCGGCCTGGCGCTCCTTGCCGAAGAAGCTGTAGACGCTGGAGGTGCGGCCGTCGGCGAACAGCGACGGGCTCTGGCCGACGGTCAGCAGCTCGGCCGGGATCTCGGCGAGGAAGGGCGACTCGAGCTGGTCCTGGTAGCGGCCGGCGACGCGGCGGCGGCGGCAGCAGGAGAGGAACAGGCGGTCCTCGGCGCGCGTCATGCCGACGTAGAGCAGGCGCCGCTCCTCCTCGACGTCCTCGCGGCCGCCCTGGGCGTTGAAGTGGGGCAGCAGGCCGTCCTCGAGGCCGGCGACGAACACCGCCGGGAACTCCAGCCCCTTCGCCGAGTGGAGCGTCATCAGCGACACGCCGCGCTCCGACTCCCAGGCGTCGATGTCGGCGACCAGCGCGACGTGGTCGAGGAAGGCGGTCAGCGTGTCGCCGCCCGCGGAGTGGACGCCGCCGCCCTCGCCGGCCTCGACCTGCTCGCTCATCTCCTGGGCGGCGGAGACCAGCTCCTGGATGTTCTCGAGGCGCGCCTGCGCCTCCGGGTCGTCCTTGGCGTAGAGCGCCGCGTAGCCGGTCTCCTCCAGCAGGCGCTCGAGCAACGCCGTCAGTGGCAGCTCGGCGGCCGCCCGCTGCAAGCCGACGATCAGGTCGCGGAAGGCGGTCAAGGCCTTCTCGGCGCGGGCGGAGAAGCCGCCCAGCTCGCCGTGGTAGAGGAGGTCCCAGACGAGCTGGCCGCGCCGCGCCGCTTCGTCGAGGAGCTGGTCCTGCGTGGTGCGGCCGATGCCGCGCGGCGGCTGGTTCAAGATGCGCAGCAGCGAGATTTCGTCGCGCGGGTTGCGCAGCACGCGCAGGTAGGCGACGACGTCCTTGATCTCGGCGCGCTCGTAGAAGCGCGTGCCGCCGACCAGCACGTACGACACCTCCTGGCGCAGCAGCTCCTCCTCGAGCGCGCGGGTCTGCGCGTTGGTGCGCACCAGGACCGCCATCTCCGAGAGCTTGCGCTCCGGGCGCAGGCCCTGGAGGGTGTTGACCACCCAGCGCGCCTCGTCGATCTCGTCGGCGGCCTTGTAGACCTCCACCTTGTCGCCGGCGCCGCGGTCGGTCCACAGCGTCTTGCCGCGGCGGCCCTGGTTGCGGGCGATCAGGCCGCCGGAGGCGTCGAGGATGGTCTGCGTCGAGCGGTAGTTGCGCTCGAGCTTGCGCACCCTGGCGCCGGGGAAGCCGTCCTCGAAGCGCAGGATGTTGTCGAGCTCGGCGCCGCGCCAGCGGTAGATGCCCTGGTCCTCGTCACCGACCGCGGTCAGGTTGCCCGCCTCGCCGGCGAGCAGGCGGATCAAGGCGAGCTGCGCCTGGTTGGTGTCCTGGAACTCGTCGACGAGGAGGTACCGCGCGCGGCGCTGCAGGCGCTCGCGGACGTCCGCCTCGCGCTCCAGCAGGCGCACCGAGAGGCTGATCATGTCGTCGAAGTCGACGCCCGACGCCTTGCCCAAGAGGCCCTGGTAGCGGCGGTAGAGGAGCGCCACCTTGCGCGCGAAGTAGTGGTCGGCCTGCGCCTCGAAGGCGTCCGGTCCCATCAGCTTGTTCTTCGCCGAGCTGATGGCGGCGAGGACGCTGCGCGGCGCGAACGCCTTGTCGGACAGCCCCTCGAGCGCCAGCGCCTCCTTGACCAGCTTGAGCTGGTCGTCGGCGTCGAGGATGGCGAAGTCGGGCGCCAGGCCGACGCGCTCGCCGAAGCGGCGCAGGGCGACCAGCGCCCAGCGGTGGAAGGTGCCGACGAAGGTGGGCAGCGGGTAGAGGCCGAGCAGGTCCTCCACGCGCTCGCGCATCTCTGCCGCCGCCTTGTTGGTGAAGGTGACGGCGGTGATCGCCCACGGGTCGACGCCGCGCTCCTCGACCAGCCAGGCGATGCGGTAGGTGATCACCCGCGTCTTGCCCGAGCCGGCGCCGGCGAGGACGAGCTGCGGCCCCTCGCCGTGCGTCGCCGCCTCGACCTGGGCGGGGTTGAGGTAGCGGGAGAGGTCGAGGCTGGCGGCGGGGGTCGGCATCGGTCCCTGAGTGTGGCCGACCGGCGCAGCGAAGGCAAGGGCGGCCGGCCGTACGCGGAGGTACCTGGCGTAGGCTCGGCGGGTGAGCCGCGACGCCGCCGGGTTCTACGACGCACTCGCCGTCTCCTACCACCTCGTCTACGGCGACTGGGAGGCGAGCGTCGAGCGCCAGGGGGCGCAGCTCGACGCGCTGCTGCGCGAGGAGCTGGGGCGCGCGGCGGAC
>CAZLBJ010000373.1:0-3151 GCA_964557755.1 uncultured Thermoanaerobaculia bacterium | reverse complement strand
GCGCGGGAGAAGCCGGCGTTGCGGTCCGCGCTCCACTGCATCGGCGTGCGCACGCCGTTGCGGTCGCCGAGGTAGATGTTGTCGCCCATGCCGATCTCGTCGCCGTAGTAGATGATCGGGCTGCCCGGCAGCGTGAGGAGTAGACAGTTGAGCAGCTCGATCTGGCGCCGGTCGTTGTCGAGCAGCGGCGCCAGGCGCCGGCGGATCCCGAGGTTGAGCTTCATGGCGGGATCCGACGCGTACGCGTAGTACATGTAGTCCCGCTCCTCGTCGGTGACCATCTCCAGCGTCAGCTCGTCGTGGTTGCGCAGGAAGGTGGCCCACTGCGCGGTCTCCGGAATCGGCGGCGTCTGCTCGAGGATGTCGATCACCGGGAAGCGGTCCTCCATGCGTAGCGCCATGTAGAGGCGCGGCATGACCGGGAAGTGGAACGCCATGTGGCACTCGTCGCCGTCGCCGAAGTAGGCCACCGAGTCCTCCGGCCACTGGTTGGCCTCGGCGAGCAACATGCGGTGGTCGAAATGCTCGTCGACGTGGGCGCGCAGCGTCTTCAAGTAGGCGTGGGTCTCGGGCAGGTTCTCGCAGTTGGTGCCCTCGGCCTCGTAGAGGTAGGGGATGGCGTCGAGGCGCAGGCCGTCGACGCCCATCTTGAACCAGAAGTCCATCGCCTTGAGCACCGCCCGCTGCACCGCCGGCTCCTCGAAGTTGAGGTCCGGCTGGTGGTGGTAGAAGCGGTGCCAGTAGTAGGCCCCGGCGACCGGGTCCCACGACCAGTTCGAGGTCTCGAAGTCCTTGAAGATGATGCGCGCGTCGCGGTACTTGTCGGGGGTGTCGCTCCACACGTAGAAGTTGCGCGCGCGGGAGCCGGGTTTGGCGCGCCGGGCGCGCTGGAACCAGGCGTGCTGGTCGGAGGTGTGGTTGATCACCAGCTCGGTGACCACCTTGAGGTCGCGGCGGTGGGCCTCGCGCAGGAAGCGGCGGAAGGCCTTGAGGTCGCCGTAGGCGGGGTTGACGTCGTTGTAGTCGGCGATGTCGTAGCCGTCGTCGCGCAGCGGCGAGGGGTAGAACGGCAGCAGCCACAGCGTGTTGACCCCGAGGCTGGCCAGGTAGTCGAGCGTCCCCGTCAACCCCTCGAAGTCGCCGATGCCGTCCCCGTCGCTGTCCGCGTAGGCCTTGACGTGGAGCTGGTAGATGACGGCGTCCTTGTACCACAGCGGCTCGCGCAAGAAACCTCCTCATTCAGGCGATGAAACGGGGGGTACGACTCGTCCGGCCCGCGGTCGATGGGGTGCAAGATCGCTTCCGGTCGGGGCGGGGTATCGCCGCAGCCGGCTCGAGGTTATCGTGTCGAGCATGAGCCGGATCGTTGAGGATCAGTCCTTCTCGGCCGCTTCGTCCGATCCTTCCGAGTCCGGGATATCGCGACCCTCGAAAGCATCCAACAGGTCGTCGGGAAGGGGAGCATCGAAGTCGTCGGCGATCCAGACCCTGCCCTTCCAGCCGCCGAGGCGCCGCTGCGTCGCCGCCGCAGCGTCATCGTCGCTGGTAGAATCGGGCTGCTTTTCCGTCATCGAGGACCTCCGATCGGCTGCTGTGGCAGGAGGATCGCATACCAACTTCCGTGCCGTCACCTATCAACTCGTACAAGGAGCTGCGCCATGGATCCAGTGAGCCTGATCATCTTCCTCGTCGTCGGTGCCCTCGCCGGCTGGTTGGCCGGCAAGCTGATGCGCGGCGGCGGTTTCGGCGTGCTCGGCAACATCCTAGTCGGCATCGTCGGCGCCGTCCTCGGCGGCCTGCTGCTGCCCCTGGTGGGCCTCAACTTCGGCGGCACCGTCGGCTACTTCATCACCGCCTTCCTCGGCGCCGTCATCCTCCTCTTCATCGTCGGACTGATCAAGCGGGCGTGAGCCCGCCCGGGGCGAGCTCGCCCTACGCGTAGTAGTCGAAGTCCTTCTCGCTCTTCACCCGGTGGCGCACGGCGAAGACGTGCGCCGGCACCGAGCTCGGATCGAGCTGGACGAAGTTCCTCGGGCCCTGCCAGAGGTAGCGGGCGCCGGTGATCAGGTCGTGGACCTGGTAGGGGCGGTCGGGGTCGATGCCGAGGTCGTCCAGCGGCAGGTCGAGCCAGCCGGACTGGACGTGGTGGGGGTCGAGGTTGACCACCGTCAGCACCACGTTGGCGGCGTCCTCGGTTCGCTTGCTGTAGGCCAGCAGCTCGTCGTTGTCGACCGGGTGGAAGGCGAGGCCGCGGTCGCTCTGCAGCGCCGGGTTCTCGCGCCGCGCCCGGTTGACCAGGGCGATCAACTCGGCCAGCGAGCCGGGGCGGTCGAGGTCCCAGTGGCGGAGCTGGTACTTCTCCGACGCCGCGTACTCCTCGCTCCCCGGCTCGCGCGCCTGCGACTCCATCAGCTCGAAGGCCGGGCCGTAGATGCCGTAGCTCGCCCCCAGCGTGGCGGCGAGGACCAGCCGCTGCACGAAGGTGGCGCGGTCGCCGAGCTGGAGCTGCTCGGTGAGGATGTCCGGCGTGTTCGGCCACAGGTTGGGGCGGAAGAACTCGCGCGCCTCGGTGGTGGTCAGCTCGGTGAAGTACTCGCTGAGGTCCCACTTGCGGGTGCGCCACGCGAAGTAGGTGTAGCTCTGCGTGAAGCCCAGCTTGGCGAGGCGGTACATCACCTTCGGGCGGGTGAAGGCCTCGGAGAGAAAGACCACCTCCGGGTGCTCGCGCTGCACCGCCGCGATCACCCACTCCCAGAACACGAACGGCTTGGTGTGCGGGTTGTCGACGCGGAAGACGCGCACCCCCTCGCCGATCCAGTGGTCGAAGACCCCCTTCATCGCCCGCCACAGCTCCGGCCAGGCGTCGGACTCGAAGTCGAACGGGTAGATGTCCTGGTACCTCTTCGGCGGGTTCTCGGCGTACTGGATGGTGCCGTCCGGGCGGGCGCGGAACCACTCCGGGTGCGCCTCCACCCACGGGTGGTCCGGTGAGGCCTGGAAAGCGACGTCGAGCGCCACCTCGATGCCGTGCTCGCGGCGCGCGGTGTCGACCAGGCGGCGGAACTCCTCGGCGGTGCCGAGGTCGGGGTGGATGGCGGTGTGACCGCCGGTGTTTCCATCGGCAGCTTCGCCCCCGAGAGCCCACGGGCTC
>CAZLBJ010000372.1:0-4591 GCA_964557755.1 uncultured Thermoanaerobaculia bacterium | reverse complement strand
ACACGGCGCTCGCCGACCACCTCGAGGTGCTGCCGGTGGTCGCCTGGACCGCCGCCGAGGCCGAGGTGCTCACCGGCGCCCCGGCGCTGCGCCGCCGCTTCCTCGACCGCGGCGTCGTCGCCACCCGCCCCGGCGCCCTCGCCGCCCTCGGCCGCTACCGCCAGACGCTGCGCCAGAAGCGCGAGCTGCTCGCCGCCGGCCGCGTCGGCGAGGCCGAGCTCGCCACCTGGAACGCCATGCTCGCCGCCGCCGCCGTCGAGGTGATGGCGCTGCGCCGCGCCTACGCCGAGCGCCTCGCGGTCCGCCTCGCCGAGGTGCGCGCCGAGGCCGGTCTGCCCTTCCCGGAGGTAACCCTCGATTACCGCCCGTCGCCGCCCACGCTCGAGGAAGGCGAGGTCCTCGCCCGCCTCCACGCCGCTGCCCGCGACGAGGTGCGCCGCGGCCAGCCGCTGCTCGGCCCCCACCGCGACGAGCTCGAGGTCCTGTGGGATCGCCGCCCGCTGCGCGCCACCGTCTCCGCCGGCGAGCGCAAGGCCCTCTCCCTGCTCCTCACCGCCGCCCACGGCCGCACCTTGACGGCCGCCGGGCGCGACCCGCTCTACCTGCTCGACGACCTCGACGCCGAGCTCGCCCCGAGCACGCTCGGCCGCCTGTGGCAGGTCTTCAGCGGCTCGAAACAGCTCCTCGCCACCTCCAACCGGCCCGCCGTCTGGCAGGACCTCGCGGTCGGCCGCCGCTGCCGTCTCGAGCACGGCGTCCTCGGGCCGCTCGAAGGCTAGCTAACCCGTTGAAAAATAAACCCCATAAGTCCTTTTCAAACCCCCCTTGATGTGCTACCATGAGGGCACCTTCGATCCTCGCCGTCCAGCGGGATCAAAAAACCGGTAAATCCAGCAATTCGAGAGAGTTAGCCTTGGCCGAAACGATACCGACCTACACCGCGGAGAACATCAAGGTCCTCAAGGGCCTCGAGGCGGTGCGCAAGCGCCCCGGCATGTACATCGGCGACACCGATGACCTGTCCGGGCTGCACCACATGGTGTTCGAGTTGGTCGACAACTCGATCGACGAAGCGCTCGCCGGCTACGCCAACCGCGTCGACGTCACCGTCCACAGCGACGACTCGGTGACCGTCGAGGACGACGGCCGCGGCATCCCGGTGGACCTGCACGTCGACGAGAAGCGCTCCGCCGCCGAGGTCATCATGACCGAGCTCCACTCCGGCGGTAAGTTCGACAAGAACTCGTACAAGGTGTCGGGCGGCCTGCACGGCGTCGGCGTGTCGGTGGTCAACGCGTTGTCGAAGACCCTCGAGCTCGAGATCCACCGCGACGGCACCGTGTGGTCGCAGACCTACCACGCCGGCGTGCCGGAGCGCCCCATCGAGGCGATCGGCACCGCCCAGGGCAGCGGCACCAAGATCCGCTTCTGGCCCGACGACTCGGTCTTCGCCCTGCTCGACTTCCATTTCGACACCCTGGCGCAGCGGCTGCGCGAGCAGTCGTTCCTCAACCGCGGCGTCCACATCCACCTCACCGACGAGCGCACCGGCAAGGAGACGAGCTTCCGCTACGAGGGCGGCATCAAGAGCTTCGTCGAGCACCTCAACCGCAACCGCACCCCCGTCCACCCGGAGCCGGTCTACATCCGCGACGTGCGCGACGACGGCACCGGCGAGGAGGAGGTGGAGGTCGCGCTGCAGTGGAACGACGGCTACCAGGAGCTGATCTACAGCTTCTCGAACACGATCAACAACCGCGACGGCGGCACGCACTTGTCGGGCTTCAAGGCGGCGCTGACGCGCAGCCTCAACGCCTACGTGCAGCAGGCCGACCTGGGCAAGAACCTCAAGGAGCAGCTCTCCGGCGACGACGTGCGCGAGGGCCTGACCGCCGTCGTGGCGGTGAAGATCAAGGACCCGAAGTTCTCCAGCCAGACCAAGGACAAGCTGGTCTCCTCCGACATCCGCGGCTGGGTCGAGTCGGCGGTCGGCGGCGGCCTCGAGCAGTACCTGGGCGAGAACCCGAAGATCGCGCGCCGCATCGTCGAGAAGTGCGTCGACGCGGCGCGGGCGCGCGAGGCGGCGCGCAAGGCGCGCGACCTGACGCGCCGCAAGGGGGCGTTGGACGCCTCGAACCTGCCCGGCAAGCTGGCCGACTGCTCGGAGAAGAACCCGGCGGCGGCGGAGTTGTTCCTGGTCGAGGGCGACTCCGCCGGCGGCTCGGCCAAGCAGGGCCGCGACCGCCGCTTCCAGGCGGTGCTGCCGCTCAAGGGCAAGATCCTCAACGTCGAGAAGGCGCGCTTCGACAAGATGCTCACCTCCGACGAGATCAAGACGATCATCGCCGCGCTCGGCACCGGCATCGGCAAGGACGACTTCGACGTCTCGCGGCTGCGCTACCACAAGCTGATCATCATGTGCGACGCCGATGTCGACGGCAGCCACATCCGCACGCTGATCCTCACCTTCTTCTTCCGCTGGATGCGCGAGGTGATCGAGCGCGGCCACCTCTACATCGCGCAGCCGCCGCTCTACAAGGTGAGCCACGGCCGCTCGGAGACCTACCTCAAGGACGACGGCGAGTACCGCCGCTACCTGCTCGAGCGCATCGAGGACTCGTGGGAGCTGACCCTGGCCGGCGACGGCGCCGACGGCGGCTTCGGCGGCAATGGCGACGGCCACGGCGGGCAGGTCTACTCCGGGCCGCGGCTGACCCGCTTCGTGCAGCGCCTCGAGCGCTTCCGCGAGCACCTCGACCGCCTCGCCGCCCGCGGCTTCCCGCCGCGCGCGCTGTCGATCGCGCTGACCCGCGGCCTGCGCGGCAAGGCCGAGCTCGACGACCCGCGGGTGATGGCGCAGGTGGCGGCGGCGCTCGAGGAGGCCGGCTTCGCCGACGTCGCGGTGGGCCGCGACGAGGAGCACGGCACCGGCTTCGTGGGCTTCACCGCGCGCCGCGACGGCGTCGACCGCCGGGTGCGCCTCGACTGGGGCCTGGCGACCAGCGCCGAGTACCGCGCCCTGGCCGACAGTGCAGAGGGCATGGAGGCGCTGCGCGCCGCCTCGTTCACCCTCGCCAACGGCACCGAGGTGTCGGTGCACGACGACCTCGAGGAGACCCTCGACCGCCTCTACGCCGGCGCCCGCAAGGGACTGTCGGTGCAGCGCTACAAGGGCCTCGGCGAGATGAACCCCGAGCAGCTGTGGGAGACCACCCTCGACCCCGAGCGCCGGCGCCTGCTGCGCGTGCAGATCGACGACGACGTGGGGGCCGAGGAGATGTTCACCACCCTGATGGGCGACCTGGTGGAGCCGCGCCGGGAGTTCATCGAGCAGAACGCGCTCGACGTCAAGAACCTCGACGTCTGAGCCGCCGCAACCCACGCAGGGCCGGCGGCGCGCCGTGAGGGCGGCCGCCGGCGATCCCCGGACCGACGAAAGCGACCATGAGCGACGAAGAGCTGAAGCCCCCCGTCGAGCAACCCATCCTCGTCGACATCGAGGAGGAGATGAAGCGCTCCTACCTCGACTACGCGATGAGCGTGATCATCGGGCGCGCCCTGCCGGACGTGCGCGACGGCTTGAAGCCCGTCCACCGGCGGGTGCTCTACGGCATGTGGGAGAGCGGCAACACCTCGACCAAGGCCTACAAGAAGTCGGCGCGCATCGTCGGCGACGTGATGGGCAAGTACCACCCCCACGGCGACGCGGCGATCTACGACACCGTGGTGCGCATGGCGCAGCACTTCTCGATGCGCTATCCGCTGGTCGACGGCCAGGGCAACTTCGGCTCGGTCGACGGCGACCCGCCGGCGGCGATGCGGTACACCGAGGTGCGGCTGACCAAGCTCGCCGAGGAGATGATCCGCGACGACATCGACAAGGAGACCGTCGACTGGGTCGAGAACTACGACGGCTCGTCGCGGGAGCCCACCGTGCTGCCGGCGCGGGCGCCGAACCTGCTGCTCAACGGCTCCTCGGGCATCGCCGTCGGCATGGCGACCAACATCCCGCCGCACAACCTCCGCGAGGTGGTGGCGGCGCTCGAGCTGCTGATCGACCAGCCGGACGCCAGCCTCGACGACCTGATGGGCGTCCTGCCCGGCCCCGACTTCCCGACCGGCGGCTTCATCCACGGCTACGACGGCATCCGCTCGGCCTACGCCACCGGCCGCGGCATCATCCAGATGCGCGCCCGCGCCGGCATCGAGCGCGACAAGGACGGCCGCGCCGCGATCGTCGTCACCGAGATCCCCTACCAGGTCAACAAGGCGCGGCTCATCGAGCGCATCGCCGAACTGGTGCGCGAGAAGAAGCTCGAAGGCGTCAGCGACCTGCGCGACGAGTCCGACCGCCACGGCATCCGCATCGTCATGGAGGTGCGGCGCAACGAGGTGCCGGAGATCCTGCTCAACGGGCTCTACAAGATGACCCAGATGCAGACGACGTTCGGCATCATCCTGCTGGCGATCCTCGACAACCAGCCGAAGGTGCTGACGCTGGGCGCCATGCTGCGCCACTTCCTCGACCACCGCAAGACCGTGGTGGTGCGGCGCACGCGCTACGACCTGCGCAAGGCCGAGGAGCGGGCGC
>CAZLBJ010000371.1:0-5952 GCA_964557755.1 uncultured Thermoanaerobaculia bacterium | reverse complement strand
GCCCGCGTCCTTGAAGATGCGGTCGCCGAGGCCCGGCGTCTCGCGGCTCTCCAGCACCTGCATGCCGACGATGCGCCGCGCCGCCGGGTCGTAGCCGTAGAGCAGGCGGATGGTGTCCTGGTAGCCGGCGCCCGCCGCCGGGATGGCGTAGCCCACCAGCGCGCCGCCGGCGCCGTAGCCGGCGAAGACCGCGGGGTCGGGGTCGGCGGCGGTGGCCTCGGCGGGCACCAGCGCCGCGCCGTCCCACTCCAGCCGCTGCATGCGCTCGGCGCCCGGCAGCACCTCGAACACCGCGCGCCGCAGCGCCGCCGCCTGGTTGGCCTGGATAGCCGGCAGCGTCAGCCGGTAGGCGCCGACGATGGCCAGCCCTGAGAGCAGCCCGGCGACGGCCAGCGTCGCCACCAGCCGCGGCGTCTCCGGCAGGCGCACCTTCCGCGGGATGGTGGCGAAGGGGTACATCAGCGCCCTCCCACCGGTTTCGGTACCGCCTGCGGCGCCGGCTTCTTCCCGCGCCCGTGGCCGAAGGCCCGCGGCTGCGTCACCCGCTCGATCAGCGGCGTCGCGGCGTTCATCAGCAGGATGGCGTACATCACGCCCTCCGGCATGCCGCCCCACAGGCGGATGAGCACCACCAGCACGCCGATGCCGGCGCCGAAGATCCACGCGCCGCGTGGCGCCAGCGGCGAGGTCACGGGGTCGGTGGCCATGAACACGGCGCCGAACATCAGGCCGCCGGAGAGCAGCATGAACAGCGGCGACGGGAAGCGCTCCGGCCCCAGCAGCCAAAGCGCGCCCGAGAACGCCGCCACGGTGCCGAGGAGCGACGCCGGGATGCGCCAGTCGAAGGCGCGCCGCCAGACCAGGAAGAGGCCGAGGAGCAGGATCACCAGAGCGCTCGTCTCCCCCAGCGAGCCCGCCACCTGGCCGCGCAGCAGCTCGCCGAGCGGCGTCGCCTGGTGGTCGAACTTCATCAGGTTGAGCGGCGTCGCCGAGGTCATGGCGTCCGGCTGCGGCGGCGGCTGCATCAGCGGCGCCGCCAGGTTGCCCGGGCGCAGCGTCCACAGGCCGCCGGCGGAGCCTTCCCCCGACCACGAGATCGGCGCCGACCAGGTGGTGAGCGCGATGGGGAACGCCGCCTGCAGGAAGGCGCGGCCGACCAGCGCCGGGTTGAACAGGTTGTTCCCCAGGCCGCCCCAGATCAGCTTGCCCAGCCCGACGCCGACGACGCCGCCGAGAAACGCCATCCACAACGGCAGCGCCGGCGGCAGGGTGAGGCCGAGGATGACGCCGGTCAAGAGCGCGCTGCCGTCGGCGAGGCGGGCGCCGCGCGAGGCGCCGGGCGCGCGCGGCGCGAACAGGTACTCGGTGCCCACCGCGCCGAGGGTGGCCGCCGCCGTCACCAGCAGCGCCGAGACGCCGAAGAAGAGGAACGCCATCGCCAGCACCGGCACCAGGGCGAGCAGCACGTCGCGCATCAGCCCCGGGGTGGTCACCCCCTGGCGCAGGAACGGCGCGCTCTGCACGACCAGCCGTGGAGGTCCCTCGCTCACGGCGCCTTCGCCTTGCGCTCGCGCAGCGCGCCCTTGGCCACCCGGATGAGCTGCACCACCGGGATGCCCGACGGGCAGGCGAAGGTGCACGAGCCGCACTCGACGCAGTCGTTGACGAACCTGCTCTCCATCTCCTCCCAGCGGCCGGCGCGCGCCAGCCGCCCCAGCCGCGACGGGTTGAGGAACTGCGGGCAGGCCTCGACGCAGCGGCCGCACTTGATGCAGGTGTACTCCGCCGGCAGCCGCGTCTCGGCGTCGGTGAAGGCGAGCAGGCCCGAGGTGCCCTTGAGCACCGGCACGTCGAGCCCGGCCAGCGGCTGCCCCATCATCGGGCCGCCCATCACCACCTCGCGGGTGGCGTGGCGCAGGCCGCCGCAGTGGTCGAGGACGGCGCGCACCGGCGTGCCCACCGGCACCAGCAGGTTGGCGGGCCGCTCGACGCCGGGGCCGGCGACGGTGACCACCCGCTCGATCAGCGGCAGCCCGCGGTCGAACCAGTCGGCGAGCCCGGCCATGGTGCCGACGTTGTTGACCACGCAGCCGACGTTGAGCGGCAGCCCGCCGCTCGGCACCTCGATGCCGTAGATCGCTTCGATCAGCATCCTCTCGGCGCCCTGGGGGTACTTGACGCGCAGCGGCGCGACGCGCACCGCGCCGCCCATCCCCGCGTCGGCGATGGCGGCCTCCAGCGCGGCCACGGCGTCCGGCTTGTTGAGCTCGACGCCGATCACCGTCTCCTCGACGCGCAGGCGGTGGGCGGCGATGGCGATGCCGCGCAGCACCGCGTCCGGCCGCTCGACCATCAGCCGGTGGTCGGCGGTGAGGTAGGGCTCGCACTCGCAGCCGTTGACCACCAGGCGGGTGATCGTCCTGCCCTCCGGCACCTTGTACTTGACGTGGGTCGGGAAGGCGGCGCCGCCGAGGCCCACCAGCCCCGCCTTCTGCACCTCGGCGACGAACTCGGCGTCGGACAGCGGGAAGGGGTCGAGCGGCGGCCGCGGCAGCAGGGTTTGCGGCGAGAACGGGTCGGCGGCGATCTCCAGGCAGTCGACCAGCTTGCCGTTCGGGTGTCGGCGCGGCCCGAGGGCGGCGACGGTGCCGGTGGCCGGCGCGTGCAGGGCGGTGGAGACGAAGCCGCCCGGCGCGGCGAGGAGCTGCCCGCGCGTCACCCGCTCCCCCACCGCCACCACCGCCTTCGACGGCGCCCCGGTGTGCTGCGACAGAGGCAGCACGTAGCGCTCGACGAACGGCATACGCTCGACCGGCAGGTGCTCGGTGGCCTCCTTGTGCTCGGCCGGGTGGATGCCGTGCCGGAAGGTGGGGTCGAGGAGGGGGAGGCTCACGAGGGGAGGTCCTCTGGGCGGGGTTCGCCAGCGGCAGGCGGCGCGGTGCGCAGGGCGAGAGCGAGCAACCGCCGGCGGACCTGCTGGGCCAGCTCGACGCGGCTCTCGCCGCGGGCGGCGGCGAGGCGGGCCTCGCCCTCGGCGCGCAGGGCGGCGAGCTCGGTCTGGTGGGCGCGCTCGCGGGCCGCCACCTCGGCGGCCGTGGGGGCGGCGGGCTCGGCCGTGGCGGCGGCGGCACGCGCCTGGAGCGCCCGCCAGGCGGTACGGCGGGCCTCGCCAGCGGCGACCAGCGGCGCGGCCACTCGCAGGCGACCCCGCTCCGGCGTCTCCACCACCGCCAGCTTCCCTTGCCGATCTGTTCGAGGCAGCTCGACATACCGCCGGAGCTCCACGGCCTCGCCGTCGCTCTCGCGGTACGGCGCGAAATAGGTTGCGAAGCGCTCCTCCCCCAGCGCCCATTCGGCGACCGTCGCCTCGTCGCCTTCGGGGTTTCCCGCCAGGTCGAGCACCCGCTCGCCGCCGGCCGCCTCCGCCGGCGCCGCGGTCCACAGCGGCCACACCCGCGCCGCCACCGCCTCGCGCGCCCTGGCCAGCGTCGCTTCCGGCGCGAAGCCGTGCCGCGACGGGCTGGGGGCGTGGACGCGCACCAGCGCTGGGCCGTCGGTGTCGAGCGCCGCCGCCACCGCCGCCGCCAGGTGATCGCCGAAGGCGATCGACGACTGCGCCACGAAGGCGCGCGGCGGCACCAGGGCGAGGAGCCCGGCGTCGAGCCCGCCGCCGTCGAGCCCGAGCTGCCCCTCCGCCAGCAGCAGCACCTTGACCGGCAGGTCGCCGCCGAGCAACGCCAGCAGGCCGGGGAGCGACGACGCCAGCAGTTCCTCCTCGCCGGCGACCAGGAAGAGCGGCGGCACCAGGGCGCGCTCGCCGGCGTCGAGGTCCGGCCAGGAGAGGCGGGCGAGCCTTGCCACTTCCTCCTCCAGCCGCTGCTCGCTGTAGTTGCCGGCCCCCGCGTCGAGCTCGAGGCGGGCGCGGCGCAGGGCACGCAGGCCGTCGAGCGCCTGCGCCGCCTGGCCGGCGAGGACGCCGCGGGACAGCGCCGCCGCGTCGCCGGCGGTGCACACCGTCACCGGCACGGTGAACGGCGCGGATGGGAAGGCGCCGGCCCACGCCGCGATCGGTCCGGGGCCGGCGACCACGGAGAGCAGGGCGCGGCCGGCGCCGGTGCCTCTCGCTCCACTGCCGTCTTCGCTGAGGCGCCAGCGCAGGTCGGCCAGCCCACGGGCGGCGTCCACCAGGTGGCGCAGCCGCGGCACGTCGACGCGCTCGGACTCGAAGGCGGTCTCGACGCGCGCCGCCAGGTCGGCCAGCTCGGCCTCCGGCCGGTCGAGGCTTGCGAGGCCGCGGGAGAGGGCGTCGAGGTCGCGGGACGGCAGGGCGCGGGCGAGGCCGCCCTGGATCGCCTGCGCCAGCTCCTCCGCCGCCGCGTCGAGGCGCGCCAGCAGCTCGGCGCGCCGCGGCGCCAGCTCCGCGACGGCCGCGCCGAGCGCCAGGCGGACGGCCAGGCCCTCGCCGCTGCCGCTCTCGGCACCGCCGGCGCCGGCAAGGACGCCGCGCGCCGCCGGGTCGAGCAGGGCGGCGGCGAGCCGGCCGATGGAGCTTGCCGAGGCCGCCACCGTCGCCGGCGACGGCGCCGGCAGCTCCTCCGCGAAGCGCCACAGCGCTCGTGCCTGCCGCGTCCGCTTCGGCGTGTCGGCGGCGGCGGTAAGCGCAGCCGGCTCGCAGGCGGCGACGCACAGGCCGCAGCCCTTGCAGGCGTCGGGATCGATGGCTAGCGAGAACAGCTCGCCGCTGCCCGCCGAGGCCGCCTCCGGCAGGTCGAAGAACGGCTCGGTGCGCACCACCGGCAGGCCGGTGAGCTCGACGTGCACGGCGGCGAAGGCCTCGCGCACCGCCTGCACGCGGTCCTCGGGCAGCTTCGTCTTCGCCAGCGTGGCGTCGAAGGCGGCGGCGAAGAGGTCGCCGGCGTCCGCGGCCTTGCGGCCCTTGAGCTCATTGCCGGCGTTGGCGGCGACCTTCCCCGCCACCATGCGCAGCGCGTCAACGCCGGCGCCCGCCGCCGCGGCGCGCGCCATGCCGCGCTCGAGCAGCGCCGCCGGAGCGATCACCAAGGGCGCCAGGGCGCCGTCCGGACAGGCGGTCCAGCAGGCGCCGCAGCCGGTGCAGGCGGCGGCGTCGAGCGCCGGCAGCATGGTGCGCCCCACCGCCGTCGACAGGAGGGCAGCGGAGCCGGCCGGCAGGGCGCCGCAGGCGAGGCGCGGAGTCGGCAGCGGCTCGCCACGCGCCGCCACCCCCCGTTCCGTGACGGCCGAACCGGCGGGCGGGGCGACGCGGGGACTCTGCGGCGGCTCGCCACCGGGCGCCCTCCGATCAGCGAGGCCGGCGGGGCTGGCGGCAGAGGCGCCACGGGAGAGGGCGGAATCGAGCGGTGGGCTGACTGCCGCGGGTACCAGCACCTCGTCGCGGAAGCTCGCCAGGCTGTCGACGGTGCCGCTGCCGGCTCCGGCGCGGCGCAGCGCGGCGGGCACGGCAGGCTCCTCCGCCGGCACCGCCGGCATCGCGTCGAGCTCGCTCCGCGGCACCGCGTGGCAGCGGTCGAAGCCCGCCTGGAGGGCGGTGAGGCGGCGCTCGACCTCGGCGGCGTCGAGGCCGCGGCCGGCGAGCAGGGCGCGGCGCGCCTCCAGCAGCTTGCGCGCCTTCACCTCCAGCCGCCCCGTCGCCGCCAGCACGGCGAACAGGGCGCCCAGCAGGCGCTCGCGGCGCAGCGCGGCGGCCATCCTCACATCGGTGCCGTCGCCTGCCGGCAGGGCGTACAGCGAGACACGGCCGGCAGCGGCCGCCCGTACCACCTCCGGCGGGGGCGGCCGCTGCCAGCCGGCTTCGGGCTTCTCGAGCAGCAGGACGCCGCCGGCGGCGAGACCCTCCACCGCCGCGGCACCGGGAGTGCCGGCGGCGGTCCACAGGGCGATCTCCGCCCGCACGTCGTCCCCTGGCTCCGCGAA
>CAZLBJ010000370.1:0-8060 GCA_964557755.1 uncultured Thermoanaerobaculia bacterium | reverse complement strand
GCCGCGGCGCCGGCGGCGGCCCTCGGGCTGGCGCGGCGGCGGCTCGAACTCCTCCCCGCCGCCGCCGAGGCGGTCCCCGTGCGCCGGCTCGCCTTCCCCAGCGGCACTGGCACGACGGAGGGGGTGCGCGCCGCGATCGTGCGCGACCTGCGCGCGGCGTGAGCTACCTGGTGAGCTCCCCCTTGCCGAGCAGCGCCTCGACGCGCGCCGCGGCGCGATCGAGCTGAGCGTAGCCGCGCGGGTAGCGGAGGCGCAGGACCGGCACCGTCTCGACCAGCTCGGCGAGGGCGCCGAGGCGCCGCTCCCCGAGGCCGGCCGCCGGCGCGAGGCGCGGCAGGTACGAGCCGGCGACGAGCGCCATCACCGCCTCCGAAGGCGCCAGCGGCTCGAGGGCGACCTCGGCAGCGCCCGGGCGGTGATCCGGGAGGAGGATCGCCGCCAGCGGCGCCGGCGCGGCGTGGAACGCGCCGAAGCCGCCGGGGCCGACGCCGACGCGCCGCTTGCCGAAGCTGGGGTGCACGCGCGGCCAGCGGTCGGCGCTGCCGGTGAAGTGCTCGGCGGCGGCCGGCCACAGGCGCATCTGCGGGTAGCCGGCGCGGGCGCGCACCGCACCATCCCCGACCTCCAGCGCCAGCAGGTCGTCGGTCAGCAGGCTGGCGCCCCGCTGGAGCAGCGCCGCTGCCAGCGAGCTCTTGCCGCCGCCGTGGGTGGCGAGGAACGCGGCGCCGCGGCCGCCGGCCGCCACCGCCGAAGCGTGCAGCGTGACGACGCCGCGCAGCTCGAGGACGAAGGCGAGCACCGGCCCCAGCAGGCGCAGCTCGACGATCTCGGCGGCGGCCTCCGGGTCGGGCACGGCGACCACCCGACCCTCCCCGACGAAGAAGTCGCCGATGCCGGCGAAGCGCAGCAGCCACCACGCCCCCCGGCGCTCGAGGCGGGTGTCCGGACCGCCGCCCGGGCCGTGCTCGGGGCTCTCCCACAAGACCTCCGGCGGCGCCTCGGCGGCGGGCGGCGGGGCGGCGGCGACGGTCACGGCGACATCGGCGCCGCCGGTGCCGGCCCCGGGCGGCTCCGGCGGAAGCGGACCGAGGCGCAGCGGCAGGTGGCTGGCGACGCGCAGGCCGTAGAGGCGGTAGACCGCAGCGGCGTCCTCAGCCAGGGCCGTCCCCCCGCTCCAGGAGCCCGGCCGCCACCAGCTCGGCGGCCAGGTGCTCGACGTCGGCGCGGGCGGCGTCCTCGTCCACTGAGAAGCGCCCCGCCAGGACCGCCGCGGCCGTGGCGGCGCCGCCGCCCGCGGCCAGCGCCTTCCAGGCGAGGGCGGCGGTGCCGGCCAGCGAGAACACTTCCTCGGTACCGCCGCGGCACAGCCAGAGGACGCCGTCGAACTCGCCCCACAGCACGTCTTCCGGCAGTCGCCAGCGCGGCTCGCCGGCGGCCGCCGGCGCGAAGCCCGCAAGCCCAGCGGCCAGGCGTCCCCGGTTTTTCAGGCAGCGGTGCGGCGGCACGAAGCGCCAGCCGTGCTCGAAGCGCTCGCGGGCCTCGTTCCAGAACGGGCGGTCCGGCTCGCTCCAGGCGAAGGCCACGAGCTCGGGCAGGCCGAGCCAGTAGCGGTCGTCGCCGAGCCGACCCAGCCACCGCCGCTGCCACGCGGCGTGCTCCGCTTCGTCGGGGTGGAGCTGCCGCGAGCGGTCGGCGAGGTCGTGGGCGGCGACGCACGCCGAGACCCGCGGCTCGCCCTCCTCGACCGCCCGCCGCAGCTCGGGGTGCGAGTAGAGGTGCGCCACCACCACGTCGCGCTCCGCCGGCAGGTGCGCCATCTCCTGGCGCAGGCGCAGGCCCGACAAGGCGCAGTCGTCCACCAGGACCAGCGGTGCGGCGCCGCCGCCGGCCGGGGCGAGCTGCTCGCGGCGCAGGTCGAGGGCGTACGCCAGCATGCCGAGGACCACCAGCCCGCCGCGGGGGATGGCGCGGAAGGCGGCGCGCGCCAGAACCTCGTCCCCCACCCGGCGGCGAAGCTCGGCGGCGAGCCGAAAGCAGTCCTCCTCCGCTCGCCGCCAGTCGACGAAGCGCAGGCGGCCGCCGGCGCGGCGCAGGAAGCCGGCCACCTGGACCAGGCGTTCGGCGTCGGCCCCGCCGGCCGCCTCGCTCCTGACGGTCGTCTGCGGATCGGTGCGGCGCATGCCTAGAAGTATCGCCGAAGCCAGTGCTCGAGGGTGAGGGCGAACCAGAGGCGGCTGCCACCGCGGCCATGCTCGCGGTAGCGGCTGTAGGCGCGACGCAGCGCCGCTTCGTCCACCCAGCCGCGCCGCGCCGCCTCCATGCCGGTGAGCAGCGCCTCGACCTGCGCCGTCTGCCGCTCGCGCAGGCCGCGGTCGAAGATCGCCTCCGGCGACACCTTGTCGCGGCGCTCGACGACCTCCTCCGGAAGATGGCCGCGGAGGAGGTCCCGCAGCACCACCTTGTAGTAGCCGGCCTCGAAGCACGATTCGCTCGGCAGCCGGGAAGCGAGCTCGAAGAGGCGGTGGTCGAGCAGCGGGTGGCGCAGCTCGAGACCATGGCGGCGGGCACGCTCGCCGAGCTCGGCGAGGAGCGTCGAGTGGCCGGGATCGGCCAGCACCGCCAAGCGGTGGCGGCGGCCCGGCAGACCGCTGCCCGCGGGCGGCGGCGCGGCGGGGCCGAGGCGCCGCAGCTCGCCGCGCAGCGCCCCGCCCAGCCAGGGAACGGCGGCGCGGCGCCAGGGACGTGCGGCCGGCAGCAGCAGGTGGGCGAGCGGCCGCAGCAGGTCGAGGTCGAGGATGCGGGCCAGCGAGGCTGGGGACACCCGGTGGTGGCTGCGCACCTGCCGGGCCAGCTCGCGCCAGCGCCCGGTCGCCAGCAGGTCGACGTAGGTGTAGGCGCCGAAGCCACCGTAGCCGAACAGGTGGTCGCCGCCGGCGCCCGTCGCGAGACCGGTGGCGCCGAGACCACGGCTGCACCGGAAGGTCTCCTCCCATACCTCGGCGTAGAACGGCACGAAGGGCGAGTCCGGCCGGCCGAGCGGCTCGCCGTCCCGGGACAGCGGCCACCGGAGGTCGGCGCGCACCGCGTGCTCGCGCAACCCCAGGGTGCGCGCCACCCGCCGCGCCCGCGGCGCCTCCTCGGCGGCCGGCAGCTCCGGCGCGGCCCACAGCACCGCGTCGAGGTCCGCCTCGGGATGGGTGCGGCGCCAGTGGAGGGCGAGGGTGCCGGAGTCGAGGCCGCTGCTCAGCGTTAGCGCGAAGCCCGTCGCCGGCAGCGTCTCGGCGACGACGGTGCGCAGGAGGTCGCCGACCTCGCCGGCGGCGGCCGCGGCCGGAACGGCGGGCCCGCCGGCGCCGGCGCTCCAGTAGCGCTGCACCCGGAGGCCCCCGGCGGCCGAGACCTCCAGCAGGTGCGCCGGAGGCACCGCGGCGACGCCGCGCAGATAGCCGCGGTCGGGGGGAGCGAAGCGGCCCTGGACGTGAGCAGCGACGGCGACGAGGTCGGGCTCGGGCGCCAGCCCGGCGGACTCGGCTGCAAGCCGGGCGCCGGGGCCGAGGGCCAGCCGGTCGCCGGCCCGCGCGTGGAAGAGGGGCTGAAGTCCCAGGCGGTCGCGGCAGGCGGAGAGGGTGCCGCGCGCCGGCTCCCAGACGATCCAGGCGCAGGAGCCGCCGAGCCGCCGGGCGGTCGCCGCGGCGCCTTGCCGCTCCACCGACGCCGCAACGAGATCCGCGTCCGGTGTGCCGGGGGGAAGGCCGAGAGCGCCGCACAGCTCGTCGCGGCCGGTGAGGAAACCCTGCACCCAGAGGCAGCGGGGCCGCCCCTCCGGGCGCGCCTGCGGCGGCGCGCCGGCCGGCTGGGAGCGGCGCAGGTCCCAAAGGACCGTCGCCGGCTCGGCGGGATCGGCCGCCGTCCGCCTCTCCGTCAGGATCAGGTTCCGGGCGGGGAGCCCATCTGGCCGTCGCTGTTCAGCGGCACGGGCATCTCGTGCGTGAGCTCCTGCAGCGAGCCGTGACAGGAGAGGCGGGGCGGCTGGTACGGCTGCCGGCCGGCGCTCTCGGCGCTCGGCCGGGGGCCGTCCGATGATCCCGCGATGCCTGGCTTGCTCTCTGGTGCCATGGTTGCCTTCCTATGTTGCCGTCTCTCCTGGGCCGCGCTGCGTTCCGTACCCCCGGGGGACGAGTCCGGCGCCCGCGGGCCACGGGCGCCGGCACGCCCGGCTCAACCGCGGTGTGGCGCGCAGAGGTGCCCGTTGTTGTAGGCGTCCAGCTGGTCCTTGAGGCCCTCGGCCACCGACTTGTCGCTCCCCCGCGGCTTGCTGCCCGGCGGGTGGGCGGCCAGGAAGTCGTCGGCGGCGGCGACGGTGCCGGCGATGCAGCTTGCGTCGGTGCCGGCGGCGACGTTCAACTTGGCGGCGATGAGCTGCTGCGCCAGCGAGATCGTGGCGTCGCCGCGCACCGCGGCGGCGAGCAGCCCCTGCGCCTGCTCGACCGTGTACACGCCACCCCCCAGCTCGATCTCGCCCAGCGGCCAGGCCTCGGCGTGGTTCTTCCAGTAGCCGATGGTGCCAGTGCCGGTGCCCACCGGCTCCTCGGGGGTCAGCAGCTCGGGACCGTCGTTCTCGGCCGGGCACAGCGGACCGCCGAGCTTGGACTCGCCGTAGACCACGAGGAAGTCGCCGAAGATCATGCCCGGGCCGATCGGACGCGAGCAGCTCGTGTGGATCGTCGTGTGGGCGACGCCGTCGACGTAGACCGTGATCTCGGTGCCGAGCGTGCCGGAGAAGCCGCCGGGGCCGCCTTCGGGACCGATGACCGAGAACGGCTGCGTGCCGTCCACGTCCGCCGCGAAGAGCACACTGCCCCCGGCTCCGCCGCGCCGCCCCTCGATCTCGACGTGCACCGTGCCGTCGCCGAGGTAGAGGAGCTGTAGGAAGCTGACCTTGCCCAGGCACTCGCCGCAGGGGCCCGACACGACATAACCGAAGTCGTAGGTCAGGACGTTGTCGCCGCCCTCGGTGAGCGTGTACGTCTGGTCCGGGCTCGGACGGGTAGCGCCGGGGACGGTGCCGAAGTAGTCGTGCAGGGCGCCGCCGGGCTGGAAGTTCGAGTCGGCGACGCGCACGGTGTAGTCGTAGACGTCGAAGACGTCCGGATCGGCGTTCGGCACCGTGACGTCGAAGCAGTAGAGGCCGAGCTCGTCGAGACCCACGCCGCCGGGGGTCGCGCCGCCGGTGTTGCGGGCCTGGCAGGAGGCCCACATGCCGGGGCCGTAGGAGCCGGGGTCGCCGGTCGACACGGACTCGAGGACCGCGCCGTTCTCGTCCACGAGCTCCATCAGGACGCCGGGGATGCCCGGCTCGCCCGGGCTCTGCACGCCGTCGCCGTCGACGTCGAAGAAGACCGTGTCGCCGACGAGGTACGGCCGCGGCACCTCGGCGCAGTTGAGGCAGAAGCTGTTCATGTTGTCGGAGCGCCAGGCGTTGAGGTTCGACAGGTCGACCCCGTGGACCTCGACGCTCCAGACGCCGGCCGGTAGCAACTCGTCCTCGCAGTAGTCGGCGCAGTTGGACACCGACGGGTCGCAGGCGGGACTGGCGTCGCAGCCGGCCTCGCGGCTGACCAGGAACTGCTCCCACTCGCGCTGCGAGGAGGGGTTGTCGTTGGCGTAGACCGTGCCGCCGGGCGAGGTCAGCGTCCAGTGGATGCACGGGCTGCGGCGGAAGGAGTCGAACGGGTTGTCGTCCGGCGGCGTGCCGCCCCCGGTGCGCTCGCCCTCCGGCAGCGAGTCGTCGGTGCGTACCGCCCCCATCATCGCGAACGGCGGGAAGAACGGGTCGTCCGGCGTGTCGGCGTCGTTGGTGTCGGCGCAGGCGGCGAAGGGGACGCCGGAGGGCAGGCCGGTGACCAGACCGTCCCAGGTCCCGAAGTCGAAGTCGCCCCCGAACAGCCGCAGGCGGTCGGTGCTGACCGGGACGTCGATGTCGAAGCTCCAGGTGCCGTCGTAGGTGGTCGGCGTGGTCAGCCAGAAGTCGCTGCCCGACGGCGGGAAGACGCCGCTCCACTGCGGGTAGATGACCTTCGGGTCCTGGTTGGCGAACCGCATCGCGCCCTCGTAGGCGAAGGCGAAGGAGAGCACGGAGATGTTCGCCGTCGCGCGGATCTTGAAGTTGCTGATCGTCTGCGGCGACAGGTCGGGCGCCCGCACGTCACCGGTGCAGGGGTCGGCCAGGCCGTGGCCGGTCTCGGCGCGATACGAGACGCAGAGGTGGTAGTAGGTGGCGCCGCTCGGCGCCAGGCCCGGCAGCGGGTCCGGCGGCTCCGGAACCTCGACGGTCAGGCTCCACCAGCCGTTGTCCGGGAAGGTGGCGCTGGAGGCAGTCCAGGCGCCGCCTGGGCCGGCCGTCGCGTTGGTCTCGTTCCCGCTCCACAAGCCCACCAGGTTGGCGGGCGTGGTGTTGCCCTGCTGGTACGGGTCGTAGAAGAGCGCGTACTGGAGTTGCGTCGAGCCGCTGTCCCAGTGCTTGCCCTCGGCACTCGCCTGTCCGGTCTCGCCGTCGAAGATGCCGAGCTCGAACTGGGTGACGCCGGGCGGCACCGCCAGCAGGAAGGTCAGCGAGTCCTGGGCCAGCGTCTCGATCGAGTCGCCGGCCAGGGCGACGGTGCGGCCGTCGTTCTCGGAGCCGGTGGGGAAGTGGTTGTACTGGGCCGCCGCTCGCGGCGCGCTGGCGGCCAGCAGGCAGGCGGCCGCCAGCACGAGGAGACAGTGCAGCCCGGGGTTGGTGCGTGTGGCTCTCATCGTCGTCTCCCGTAATCGGATGGCAAGGGCAATGGATTCAATCGGAGGTGGCGTCGTGGTGGGTTTCGTTTCGCGGCGCCGGCTCCACCGCCGGCGTCCGGCCCCACACGCCGCCCTGCCAGCCGAGGCGCGCCGCCAGGTCGGCGGCGTCCTTGGCGTAGGTCTCGTCTCCGGTCCGCAGGTCGCGCACGTACGCCCGAACGTGGCCCGCGTCGGTCGCCGGCTGCGGCTCCACCCACACCCGGACCAGGAAGGACTGGGCTCCCTGCGGGGGGCGGGGCGACAGCGGCGGGGCCTGGGTCATGGCGGTATCTCTTTTCCGGTCTCAGCGTCGATGCCCCATCTTGGGGCGACGGCGTCAGCTCACCGTCAGGAGGGGCGCGGCAGGGAACGGCACCGCGGGAGGATGCAGGACGCTGGACCACGGAGCATCCGTTATCATCGTCAGGAACGCGTCAGGGAGAGCACCATGGGAGCGGGCGGTCAGAGACGCCTCGAGGTCCGGTTGCTGGGAGGTTTCCGCGTCGACCTCGCCAGCGAGCCGGTGCGCGCCTTCGAGTCGCAGAAGGTGCGCGCGCTCCTCGCCTACCTGGCCTGCCACCGCGACCGCGACCTCACCCGCGAGCACCTCGCCGACCTGCTGTGGCCGGAGAGCGACCCCGAGGCGGCGCGCCGCAATCTGCGCCAGGCCCTCTACAACCTGCGCCAGGGCCTGGGCGAGCGGGGCAGCGAGGTGGTCGACGGCGGCGGCAGCCACAACGTGGTGCGCCTCGCCCTGGGCCGCGACGACCTGCTCGACGTCGGCGAGTTCCAGGCCGCCTTCTACCGCGGCTTCCCGGGCGCCGACGAGGTGGTGGCCGGCGAGCTGGCGCGGGCGGTCGAGCTCTACGAGGGCGACTTCCTGGCCGGCTTCCTGGTCAACGCCTCGGCGCAGTTCGAGGACTGGCTGGTGGCCGAGCAGGAACGCCTCCGCGAGGCGGCTGTGCAGGCGCTGCGCGCCCTGGTCGAGCACTTCTCCGCCCGCGGCGAGTACGGCGCCGCGATGCGCTACTGCCGGCGGCTGCTGGCGGTCGATCCGCTCTCCGAGGAGGCCCACCGCGAGCTGATGCGCCTGCACGTGCTCGCCGGCCGGCGGCGCGAGGCGCTGGTCCACTTCCAGGAGCTCGAGGCGCTGCTCGAGCGCGAGCTGGGCACCGGGCCGATGCCCGAGACGCGCGCGCTGTACGACAGCATCGTCGCCGACGACCTGCCGGCCGGCGGCGAGG
>CAZLBJ010000369.1:0-2574 GCA_964557755.1 uncultured Thermoanaerobaculia bacterium | reverse complement strand
GACAATCACCTGAGAGATCGAGGGAGAGGTCCATGGCTACCGAAGTCGTGATGCCCCAGATGGGCGAGTCCATCGCCGAGGGCACGATCACCAAGTGGCTCGTCAAGCCCGGCGACAAAGTGGAGCGGGACCAGCCGCTGTTCGAGATCTCCACCGACAAGGTGGACGCCGAGATCCCGAGCCCCGTCTCCGGCGTGCTCAAGGAGATCAAGGCCGAAGAGGGCAAGACCGTGCCGGTCAACGAGGTCGTGGCCCTGGTCGAAGAGGAGGGCGCCGAGGGCGGCGAGACGAAGGAAGAGACGAAGGAAGAGGGGAAGGAAGAGGCGAAGGAAGAGGCGAAGGACGAGGAGAAGGACGAGGCGAAGGACGAGGAGAAGGACGAGGAAAAGGACGAGCCGAAGGAAGAGGCCGCCGAGCAGGCGCAGCGCGCCGAGACCCAGCGCGACACCGACGCCGAGGCGGCCGAGCCCGCGGTCGCCGAGGAGCCGGAGCCGAAGGAGGAGAAGGCCGCCGAGCCCGCCTCCGAGGAGGAGCGCCTGCGCCGCTACTCGAGCCCGCTGGTGCGCAAGATCGCCCAGGAGGAGGACGTCGACCTCGCCGACGTCGAGGGCACCGGCGTCCACGGCCGGGTGACCAAGCAGGACATCCTCGACTACATCGAGCAGCGCAAGGCGGCGCCGCCGAAGGAGGCCCCGCGTCCGGCCGCCGCGGCGGCCCCCGCCGCCGCCGCCGCGCCACCGTCGGCGCGCGCCGTGGACGGCTTCCACGTCCCCGCCTACACCGAGGGCGAGAACGTCGAGATCGAGCCGATGTCGAAGATCCGGCAGATCACCGCCGCCCACATGCGTTACTCGAAAACCACCTCGGCGCACGTGACGACGGTGTTCCACGTCGACTTCTCGCGCATCGACAAGGTGCGGGCGCGGGCGAAGCGCAAGTTCGCAGACGCCAACGGCACCAAGCTCACCTTCATGCCGTTCATCTTCAAGGCGATCGCCACCGCGCTCAAGGGGCACAAGACGCTCAACGCCTCGATCGACGGCACCAACATCGTCTACAAGAAGGACGTCAACATCGGCATGGCGGTCGACGTCGAGGGGCGCGGCCTCCTGGTGCCGGTGATCCGCAACGCCGACCAGCTCTCGCTCGTCGGCCTGTCGAAGACGGCCAACGACCTCGCCGACCGCGCGCGCAGCAAGAAGCTGTCGCCGGACGAGCTCCGGGGCGGCACCTTCACGGTGACCAACCCCGGCGTCTTCGGCAGCCTCTTCGGCACCCCGATCATCAACCAGCCGCAGGTGGCGATCGTCGGCGTCGGCGCCATCGAGAAGCGGCCGGTGGTGATCCGCGACCCGGACGGCAACGACGCGCTGGCGATCAAGACGATGTGCTACCTGTCGATCACCTACGACCACCGCCTGGTCGACGGCGCCGACGCCGACCGCTTCATGATCGACGTCAAGAAGGTGATCGAGGAAGACAGCTGGAGCGAGCTCGAGAGCTACCTGTAGGCGAGCCGGCCAGATACACGAAAGGCCGCTCCCGGAGGAGCGGCCCAAGGGACGCCGGAGGCGAAGGCCTCCGGGCGGATCGTCTGTGGCGCTTCAGCTCGCGACGCGGACGACGTTCTCGGCGGCCGGACCCTTCTGGCCCTCGACCACGTCGAACTCGACCTGCTCACCCTCGACCAGCGTGCGGAAGCCGCTGCCGGAGATCGCCGAGAAGTGCACGAAGCAATCCCGGGTGCCGTCGTCGGGGGTGATGAAACCGAAGCCCTTGGTCTCGTTGAACCACTTCACGCGACCGGTGGTACGCATTGCACAGCTCCTTCTCTTGGTCCTGTCGTCGGTGTCCGGTGCAACCGTACCGTCCGACCACAAGGTATCCGCGGCGTCCCCTCCGCGTCAGGGTGCCGGGGCGAGGCGGTGCACCCTGCACCTACACCTCTCCCGGCAATTGCTGCCCTTGGAAACCGGATTGTCGTCGGGGGATTTTTCCTCAGGTGCCTCTGGTGTCTCCGCGGCTCTCGGGCCGCGCGAAAAAACCCTAGCAGCAAGCCGTCAAAGAGTCAACCATCTTGCGCCGCAGGGAGTTGCGCGTCACCGGGACGTCGCGCCGGGAAGCCGGGGCAGGCGCGGATGCGCCGCACCTGGTGCCCGTGGTGGCCGACGTGGGCGCCGAGGAAGGCGAGCGTCTGCGCCGCGTCGACCGGGCCGCCGATCGGATGCAGGATCACCGGCTCGCGCAGCCGCCCGGCGTCGAGTGCCGCCAGCCTGCCGGCCAGCGCG
This sequence comes from uncultured Thermoanaerobaculia bacterium, assembly GCA_964557755.1. Classification (GTDB taxonomy): domain Bacteria; phylum Acidobacteriota; class Thermoanaerobaculia; order Multivoradales; family JBCCEF01; genus CAZLBJ01. Next base: position 286 of record CAZLBJ010000369.1, on the reverse strand, counting down.
GCGCGCACCTCTTGCCACTCGGCCTTCACCTCGTCGAGCGTGCGGCCGGCGCGCGGCTGGACGAGCGCCGTCGGCACCTTGATGCGGATCGGCCAGCGCAGCGCCGGCACCACCAGGGGCCGCGCCAGCCGCTGGCGCCAGGTCGGCCGCCGCTTGTGCGCCGGCAGCCCCTTTTCCAGCCCCAGCACCACCGCCGCCTCGGTGCGAACCAGGTGGTCCGCGACCTCCCGCAGGCACCACGAAGCCGGCTCCGGCCGGAAGGCGAGCTGCTCGGCGGAGAGGGCGC
>CAZLBJ010000368.1:0-14508 GCA_964557755.1 uncultured Thermoanaerobaculia bacterium | reverse complement strand
CTGGCATCCGCAGAGGGACACGAAGCCGTGGATTCGCTTCACCCTGACAGCACACTTCAGACAGGCGACTACGCTTCTGCACCGCTCGAGGTACTTGGCGGCCGTCTTTGAGTCATGCGAGGACCTGGCGGACAACCGCGGCCTCGACACTCGAGTTGCCTACGCGCTGGCAGACGCCGCGATAGGTTACCGAGTCCGCAATGCTACTTATAGGCCGAACGCCGACGTCTCCCAGAAGACGGCTACCCGCGATCTATCAGACTTGGTAGATGCTGGTCTCCTCGAAAAGAAAGGGAAGAAGCGCGGCACCTACTATGTTCGGTCGGAGAGGTTCGCGGCCTTGATATCCAAGATACCTCCACCGCAGCGCGTTCCTGATCCTTTTCAGACGCTCTTGGAGAACCGGGGACTCCTTCTCCCGGGCATGGAGGATCTGGTGAGGTCGGAGTGAAGGACCGGCGGTGGCTCCTACCACCTTGCCGCCGCCTCACGCCCCCTCGCCGGCGTTGGCGCCGTCCATGCGGCGGTCGACGGTGCGCACGCCGGGGACGGCACGCAGGCGGGAGAGGACCTTCTCGAGGTGGCGGCGGTCGCGGACCTGCAGCGTGATCTGGATCAGGCCGCGGCCGGTGCCGGTCTCCGCCTCGATGTGCGAGATGTTCGTCTCCTGGCTGGCGATCGCCTCGGTGAGGTGGGCGAGGATGCCCGGCCGGTCCTCGGTCTCCAGCACCACCGAGATCAGGTACAGCTCGCGCTTGTCCTTCGGCCGCCCCCACTTGACGTCGATGCGGCGCTCCGGGTGGTGCCACAGGTTGCGCACGTTCGGGCAGTCGGCGGAGTGCACCGAGACGCCGCGGCCGCGGGTGACGTAGCCCACGATGTCCTCGCCCGGCAGCGGGCTGCAGCACTTGGCGAGGTAGGCCAGCAGGTCGTCCTGGCCCTTGACCACGATCGGTCCGCCGCCGGCGAACGGCAGGATGCGGCTGACCGCCTTCTCCAGCATCCCGGGCTTCGCCTCGCTCTCGACGAGCTGCTCCTCCGGCACCACCCGCGACAGGATCGAGCGCGGCGCCACCTTGCCGAAGCCGACGCGGGAGAGTAGCTCGTCGACGTGGGCGATGCCCTCCGCCTCCAGCACCTTGGCCAGCTCGTCGCCCTCCAGCAGCTTCCTGAGGTTGACCTTGTACTTGCGCGCCTCCTTCTCGAGCAGGCGGCGGCCGATCTCCAGCGCCCGCTTCTTCTGCTCGGTGTTGAGCCACTGGCGGATCTTCGACTTGGCGCGCGCGGTGACCACGAACGACAGCCAGTCGCGGCTCGGCTGGCGCCCCGGGTTGGTGAGGATCTCCACCATGTCGCCGTTGATCAGCTCGGTGCGCAGCGGCACCAGGCGGCCGTTGACGCGGGCGCCGGCGCAGTGGTGGCCGACCTCGGTGTGTACCTTGTAGGCGAAGTCGACCGGCGTCGCGCCGCGCGGGAACGACAGCACCTCGCCCTTCGGGGTGAAGACGTAGACCTCGTCCGGGTAGAGGTCGATCTTCAGCGTGGTGAGGAAGGTGCGCGGGTCCTCGACCTCCTTCTGCCACTCGAGGAGCTGGCGCAGCCACAGGATGTTCGGGTCGCCGTCCCAAGGCCGGTCGGCGCCGACGTGCTTGTACTGCCAGTGCGCTGCGATCCCCTCTTCGGCCACCAGGTCCATCTCGTAGGTGCGGATCTGCACCTCGAACGGCGTCCCCTTCTCCCCCACCACCGTCGTGTGCAGCGACTGGTAGAGGTTGGGCTTGTGCATCGCGATGTAGTCCTTGAAGCGGCCGGGCACCGGCCGCCACGCCTGGTGCACGACGCCCAGCGCCGCGTAGCAGTCCTTCACCTGCTGCGTGACGATGCGGAAGGCGAGGTAGTCGTAGAGCTGGTCGATGTCGATGCCCTGGCGGCGCAGCTTCTGGTAGATCGAGTAGTAGCGCTTGACGCGGAAGGTGATCTCCGCCTCGATGCCGGCCGCCTCCAGGGTCTGCACCATGCGGTCGCGGATGGCGCGGATGGTGTTCTGGCCGAGCTTCATCTTCTCGGCGATCTTCGAGTACAGCTCGGCGTACTGCAGCGGCCACAGGTAGTAGAAGGCGAGGTCCTCGAGGTCGCCCTTGACACGGCTCATGCCGAGCCGGTGGGCGATCGGCGCGTAGATCTCGAGCGTCTCGCGCGAGATGATGCGCCGCTTCTCGACCGGCATGTGCTCGAGCGTCTGCATGTTGTGCAGGCGGTCGGCGAGCTTGACCAGCACCACCCGCACGTCGCGCGCCGAGGCGAGGATCAGCTTGCGGAAGGTCTCGGCCTGCGCCTCGTCGCGGCGCACGTACTCGTGCTGGCCGATCTTGGTCACCCCGTCGACCAGGCCGGTGATCTCCTCGCCGAAGCGCTCGACCAGCTCCGGCCGCGTCGACAGCGTGTCCTCGAGCACGTCGTGGAGCAGGCCGACGGCGACGCAGACGTAGTCGAAGCGCAGGTCCGCCAGCAGGTAGGCGACGTTCAGCGGGTGGGTGAAGTAGGGCTCGCCGGAGCGCCGGCGCTGGCCGGTGTGGGCGACCTTCGAGAAGTCGTACACCGTGCGCAGCATCGCCTCGTCGTACACCCGGCCGTTGTCGTCGAGGCGGCGGGTGACGTCCTCCAGCCGCTTCGCGTGGGGGGCGCGAACCGGCGGCGGGAGCTTGCGTCTGCGGGCCTTGGCCATGGTCGCCTTCGCCGCCCGGCGGCGCCGGCCGGGTCGGTCGGCCGGTGCCGTCGGGGGGAAGCGCCCATTATAGGGCCAAGGGGCGGCCTCAGGCCGCGTGGCGCTTCTTGCTGCCGGTGCGGCGGGCGCGGGCGGCGCCGCCGGAGAGCTGCTCCCAGAGCAGCGTGAAGGGGCCGGCGATGTAGACCGACGAGTAGGTGCCGACGATGACGCCGACGGCGAGCACGAACGAGAAGCCGCGCAGCACGTCGCCACCGAGCACGAACAGGGCGCCGGCGGCGAGCAGCGTCGTGCCGGAGGTCAGCACGGTGCGCGACAGCGTCTCGTTGAGGCTGCGGTTCATCAGGTCGACCATCGGCGTGTTGGGCGACTTCTGCATGTTCTCGCGCACGCGGTCGAAGATGACCACCGTGTCGTTCACCGAGTAGCCGATCAGGGTGAGGAAGGCGGCGATGGTGGTGAGGTTGAACTCGTAGCCGAGCAGGGCGAAGAGGCCGAGCGCCACCAGCACGTCGTGGATCGACGCCATCAGCGCGCCGATGCCGAAGCGCAGCTCGAAGCGCAGCCAGATGTAGCCCAGCATGCCGAAGAGCGACAGCAGCACCGCCAGGATGCCCTTCTGGCGCAGCTCGCGGCCCATCTGCGGGCCGACGTTCTCGACGCCGAGGATGGAGAAGTTGCCGAGGGTGGCGTTGCCGCGCAGCAGGCCGGCGACCGCCGGGCTCACCCCGGGCGCCGCCTCCACCTGGTCCCACGAGGCGATCAGCCCGTTCTCCCGCCGCGCCTCGAGCACCGCCTGGGCGATGCCCTCGTAGTGCGCCTGCGCCGCCTCGCGGTCGGCCTCGCCGGTGACCATCCCCTCGGGGTCGCGCTGCATGAGCAGCGAGGTGATCTCCGCCACGCCGTCGCGGTTGAGGTCGAGCGGCGCGCCGCCGCCCTCGTTGAACTCGGCGTCGAGGGCGCGCACCACGCGGTCGCGGCTGCCCTCCTCGGTGCCCTCGGCGGTGGGCGTCTTGATCAGCACCTCGTTGGCGTCGTCCTCGCCGAAGCGCTGGATCTGCGGGTCGACGCCGGCCTGGCCCAGCACCCGGCGCAGGCGGTCGATCTCGGGGCGCTCGGCGAACTGGACGGTGAGCTGGGTGCCGCCGGCGAAGTCGATGCCGATGTTGAGCTTGCCGTGCACGAAGACCGAGAAGATGCCGACCGCCACCAGGACGAGCGAGACGACGATCCAGAACTTCCGGTACTTCATGAAGTCGATGTGGGTGTCGCGGAAGAGCTCCATGATTCTTCTCCAGACTCCGAACGCGCTAGCGAGAGGCGAAACCGGTGACGTCGCGGCGCGTGGGCGCGCTCAGATGGACAGCCGCTCGACCCGTTCGCTGCGCGACAGCATCAGGTCGAAGATCCAGCGACTCACGAAGACGGCGGTGAACACCGAGGCGAAGATGCCGATGGTCAGGGTGACCGCGAAGCCGCGGATCGGCCCGGTGCCGAACTGGAACAGGAAGAGGGCGGCGATCAGCGTCGTGACGTTGGCGTCGATGATCGACGACAGCGCCTTCGAGAAGCCGGCGTCGACGGCGCTCTTCACCGTGCGGCCGGCGCGCAGCTCCTCGCGGATGCGCTCGAACACCAGCACGTTGGCGTCCACCGCCATGCCGACCACCAGGATGATGCCGGCGATGCCCGGCAGCGTCAGCGTGGCGTCGAAGTACGCCAGGGCGCCGAACACCAGCACTACGTTGAGGCCGAGGGCGAGGACGGCGTTGAGACCGGTGCGCTTGTAGATCACCAGCATGACGAGGACCACCAGGGCGAAGCCGATCACGCCGGCGCGCAGCCCCTGCTCGATCGAGTCGCGGCCGAGCGACGGGCCGACGGTGCGCTCCTCGAGGTAGACGATGCCGGCCGGCAGCGCGCCGGAGCGCAGCACCAGCGACAGGTCGTCGACCTCCTGCTGCGTGAAGCTGCCGCGGATGACGCCCTGGTCACGGATCTGGTCCTGGATCACCGGCGCCGAGACGACGCGGTCGTCGAGGACGATCGCCAGGCCGCGGCCGATGTTGGCGCCGGTCGTTTCGCCGAAGCGCCGGCCCGCCTCGGCGCTCAGCGAGAAGTTCACCACCGGCTGCTGGAACTCGCCGAGCCCGGGGCGCGCGTTCTTGAGGTCACGGCCGGTGACCACGCTCTGCCGCTCGACGCCGAAGTACTCGTTGCCGATGGAGCGCCCTTCGGGGTCGACCACGTCGCCCTCGAGGATCTCGACGTTCGGCGGCAGCTGCCCGTTGTAGGCGTCGAGCACCGCCTGGCGCGACGGCAGGCCGCGGCCGCCCGCGGCCGGCTGGGTGGTGATCCGGAACTCGAGGAAGGCGGTGTTCTTGATCAGCTCGCGGATGCGCTCCGGGTCGTCGACGCCGGGCAGCTGCACCACGATGCGGTCGCTGCTGCCGATGCGCGCGACCAGCGGCTCGGCGACGCCGAACTGGTCGATGCGGTTGTTGATCGTCTGCAGCGCCTGGCGCACCGCCTGGTTGCGCACCTCCTCGACCGCGCCGAGCGGCAGCTCGAAGACGATGCGGTCGCCGGCGCGGTCCCACTCCCACTCGGGCAGGTAGCTCTGGCGGATACGGCCGACGGCGGCGTCGCCCTCGCCCTGCGCCACGCCGGTGACGATCAGCGAGTGGTCCTCGCCGCGGTTCACCTGCACGCCGGTCAGCCCCTCCTCGCGCGCCTCCTCGCGGATGCGCTCGGCGGCGCGGTCCATCTCGGAGACCACCGCGTCCTCGGTCTGCACCTCGAGCACCAGGTGCATGCCGCCGCGCAGGTCGAGGCCCAGCTTGATCTCCTCGGACAGCGGGTAGGCCGACCAGCCGGCCAGCGCCACCACCACCAGGATCAGGATCCCTCGGTACAGCAGACTGCGATCGTTCACGACGTCCTCCCGGGCTCGGCCTCACCCTCGAGGCCGGCGATGGCCGACTTGGCGACCTTGATCTTCGTGTTGTCCGCGATCTTGAGGTAGACGACGGCGCCCTCGACCGCCGCCACCTCGCCGTAGATGCCGCCGTTGGTCACCACGCGGTCGCCGCGCTTGAGGCTCTCCACCACCTTCTGCAGCGCCTTCTGGCGCTTGCGCACGGGGTAGATCAGCAGGAAGTAGAAGATGGCGAAGATCACCAGCATCGGGGCCAGGCTGATCCACAGCGAGGGCTCCTGCTGCGCTGCCAGGATCGGGACGAGTTGGGGCATGTGTGGACGCTCCCGTATCGGGTTCCTAGGGTGGATCGCGTGGATCGGGCCGCAAGGGGGGGCCGGCTCCTACGACGGACCGGACGAGATAGCTTGCCGTAGCTCCGCCATGAAGTCAAGGTAGAAGCGCAGGTTGTGGAGCGTCGCCAGGACGCCGCCGGTCCATTCGCCGGCGCGCACCAGGTGGTGCAGGAAGGCGCGCGGCACGCGGCGGCAGGCGGGACAGCCGCAGGCCTCGTCGACCGGCCGCGGGTCGTCGCGGTAGCGGGCGTTCTTGATGCGCAGCACTCCGTCGCCGTCGGCCGCCTCGGGGCGCACGAAGAGGACGCCGTGCCGGGCGTTGCGCGCCGGCAGCACGCAGTCGAAGAGGTCGATGCCGTGCTCGACGGCGTGCGCCAGGTCGGCCGGGTAGCCGACGCCCATCAGGTAGCGCGGGCGGTCGGCGGGCAGCGCCGGCGCCGTCCACTCGACGGCGGCGCGGCGCAGCTCGTCCGGCTCGCCGACGCTGACGCCGCCGATGGCGTGGCCGTCGAAGCCGAGCTCTGCGAGCTCGGCGGCGGCGGCTCGGCGCCGCGCCTCGTAGCCGGAGCCCTGGACGATGCCGAACAGCGCGCCGCGCCACCCGCCGGCTTCGCGCACCGTGTCGGCCGCCGCCCGCGCGGCGCGCGCCCAGCCGAGGGTGCGGCGCCAGGAGGCGGCCGCCGCGGCCTCCGGCACCGGCCACGGCGGGCAGTCGTCGAGCACCATGGCGACGTCGACGCCCAGCTTCGCCTGCGCCGCCACCACGCCCTCCGGCGTGAAGCGCAGCGGCGTGCCGTCGAGGTGGCTCTTGAAGGTGACGCCGCCGTCGTCGAGGCGGTTCATCGCCGACAGCGAGAAGACCTGGAAGCCGCCGCTGTCGGTGAGCACCGGGCGGCGCCAGCCGGTGAACGCGTGGATGCCGCCGAGCCCCGCCACCACCTCGACGCCGGGGCGCAGCGACAGGTGGTAGAGGTTGGCGAGCATCACCTCGGCGCCGAGCTCCTCGAGCGCCTGCGGCGGCACGCCCTTCACCGCGCCGAGGGTGCCCACCGGCATGAAGGCCGGGGTCTCGACGCTGCCGTGCGGGGTGTGCAGGCGGCCGCGGCGGGCGGCGCCGCGCGTCGCCAGGACCTCGAAGCGGACGTCCGCGTCCACGGGGCCGGGAGGGTGGCTCAGGAGCGGCCGATCTCCACCTCGCGCACCTCGACGCCGGCCGGCAGGTCGAGGTCGAAGCGCTCGGCGGGGATCACGGCGTTGACCTTGAGGTCGCTGAACTCGTACTCGGTGACGTCGCCGTCGGCCGCCTCGTAGCGCAGGCGCACCGGCAGGTAGCGCTGCGGGTCGACCCACACCGTCATGCCGGCGAGGCGGCGGGCGACGCGCTCGTAGCGCGGCGTGAGGTCGATGCGGTAGGGGTCGTCGTCGTCCGCGGGGAAGCGCACGCGGACCTGGAAGTACTCCATCAGGGTGTCCAACGAGCCGCTGGCGCCGAGGTACTTGAGCACCTGGTTCGAGTAGCGGCCGACCTTCAGGCGCTCGGCGCGCTCGAGGTCCCGGTACCAGGTGAGCATCTGCTCGCCGTCGATGACCACCGAGATCGGCTTCGGCGCCGCGTACTCCCAGCGCACCGACTCCGGCGCGGCGTAGGAGAAGGTGCCGCGCGAGACGTCGGGCTCGATCAGCATGGCGCTCTCCTGGCGCTGCACGAAGTCGGCCTGCAGGGTCTCGAGGCCCTTCTGCGCCAGGCGCACGCGCTCGATGAGCGCCTTCACCCGCTCGCCGCCGGACAGCGACGGGTCGCGCGGGTCGGGGGTGCGGGAGGCGGGCGCCGCGGCGGCGGTGGCGGCCAGGAGCGCGGCGGCGAGCAGCGCGGCGAGGCGGGAGGCGGTGCGGGGGCGGGGGACGGCGCGGGGCACGGATCGCTGGGACAAGGCTCGGGGTCTCGGACTGGAGGTGGACGAAACGGACGGCATCGCGGCCGGCAGGCGGCGCAGCATCCAAGACCGCCGGCACCCTGCGCAACAGCCGGCGGCGGAACGGAATTTCGCCTCCGCCGCCGGCCGCCGCCCTCGGTTGACAGGCGTGGAAGGGCGGTGCTACGTTCGCTCCCCGCCGGGGAGGAAAGAATTGATGACCGAGCTGAAACTGGGCAACAAGTACGAGTGCTTCAACTGCGGGGCGAAGTTCTACGACCTCGGCAAGGGGGAGCCCGTGTGCCCGAAGTGCGGCGCCGACCAGAAGGACGCGGAGGAGAAGGAGAACCCCCTCGTCACCCAGTCGGTGCGCCGCCGTCGCAAGGCCGAGCTGCTGCCCGACGACGACTCCGACGGTGCCGACGACGGGGACTTGCCGATCCCGGAGGAGGAGGAGATCGACGACGAGGAGCTCGTCGTCCCCCCGGAGGACCTCGAGGCCGAGGCCGAGGAGGAGGAGGAGGAAGAGGAGGCCGACGACGAGGTCTGACCTCCCGTCCCCGGACGAGCCTCCCCCCGGCCGCGCCGTCCCCTTCGCCCTCGGCCTCGGCGCCAACCTGCCCGCCGCACCCGGCACCCCCTTCGGCGCCGGCCTCCCCGCCGACCCCGCCGACGATCCCGAGCGCGCCCTGCGGCGCCAGCTCCGCCGCGCCCTCGACCGCCTGGAGGCCGCGCTCGGCCCGCTGCGCGTCGCCTCCCTGTACCGCAGCCGCCCGGTCTCCGACGTCCCCCAGCCCGACTTTCTGAACACTGCGGCGGTGGGCGCCACGGCACGGCCGCCGGCAGCGATCCTGCGCCTCGCCAAGCAGCTCGAGGCCGACGCCGGCCGCGACCCCGCGGCGCCGCGCTGGGGCCCCCGCCCCCTCGACGTCGACCTGCTCCTCTACGGCGACCTGGTCTCCCCCGACCCGCGGCTCACCCTCCCCCACCCCCGCCTCCACGAGCGCGCCTTCGTGCTGGTGCCGCTCGCCGAGATCGCCCCGCGGATGCGGGTGCCGCCGGGAGGGAGGACGGTCGGGGAGCTGCTGGCGGAGCTGGAGCGGGACGGAGAGGCGGCAGGGGTGGAGCGGGTCGGCCGCCGGCTCAGCCCCGGTCCACCGCCGGCGCCGGCTCGGTGAGGTCGGGGGTGGCCGCCGACGGGCCGCCCGGGAGCACCCGCACCAGGCGGTCGATGACGCCGGCGCCGCAGGCGTCGCCCCACACGTTGACGGTGGTGCGGAAGCGGTCGAGGAGCCAGTCGACGGCCAGGATCAGGCCGATGCCCTCGAGCGGCAGGCCGACGGCACGCAGAACGATGACCATCGTCACCAGGCCCGCCTGCGGGATGCCGGCGGCGCCGATGGCGGCGAGGGTGGCGGTGAGGAAGATCATCACCTGCTGCGTGAAGGTCAGCTCGATGCCCAACGCCTGGGCGATGAAGATCGCCGCCACCGACTCGTAGAGCGCCGTGCCGTCCATGTTGATCGTCGCCCCCAGCGGCAGCACGAAGTAGGCCGACTGGCGGGACACCTTGTTCTTCTCCTCGGTGGCCTCGATGGTCAGCGGCAGGGTGGCCGACGACGACGCCGTCGAGAAGGCGGTCAACAGCGGCGTCCCCATGTTCAGCAGGTAGCGGAACGGGTTGCGGCGGCCGAACAGCCAGAGGATCAGCGGCAGCACCACCAGGCCGTGGATGGCGAGGCCGACGAGCACGGTGGCCATGTACTTGCCGAGGCCGCCGATCAGCGTCCCCAGGTCGCCGGCGCGGCCGAAGCGCGCCGCCACCAGGCCGAACACGCCGAGCGGCGCGAACAGCATGATGAGGTGGACGAACTTCATGATCGCCTCGTTCAGGCCGTGGAAGAAGGCGATCACCGGCTGCCCGTCGCGCCCGAGGGTGGTGAGGATGGCGCCGAGCACCAGCGAGAAGACGATTACCGGCAGGATGTCCATCTCCGCCATCGCCTTGAAGATGTTGTCGGAGACGAACGACAGGATGATGTCGGCGAAGCCCAGCGATTCCTTGCCGGCCACCACGTCCGGCGTCGCCCCTGCCTCCATCTCGATGCCGACGCCGGGGCGCATGATGTTGACCAGCACGATGCCCAGCGCCACCGCCAGGCCGGTGGTGACGCCGTAGTAGAGCACCGTCATGCCGCCGATGCGGCCGAGCCGCCGCACGTCGCCGAGGCCGGTGATGCCGACGATCATCGACGCCATGATCAGCGGCACGATGATCATCTTGAGCGCGCGCAGGAAGAGGTCGCCCATCCACTCGAACATCGTCATCGCTTCGCCGAACAGCGAGACGCCGACGAACGCCGCCACGATGCCGACGACGATGCCGACCAGGATGAAGTTGCTGGTGCGCCCGCTCATGTGGAGCGTTTTCTACCACAGCCGGTTGCTATGATCCCGGCACCCTCCCGTGCTCACCATCCGCGATCCCATCCACGGCTTCATCCGCACCGACCCGCTGGAGGCGGCGCTGATCGCCTCGCGGCCGGTGCAGCGGCTGCGCTACGTCCACCAGCTCGGCCTCACCTCGCTGGTCTTCCCCGGCGCCGAGCACAGCCGCTTCGCCCACGCCCTCGGCGCCATGGAGCTGGCCGGGCGGGTCTACGACGCGCTGGCGGCGAAGGGCGAGGGGCTCCTGCCGGTGCGCCGCGCCAGCCATCCGCGGCGGCTGGTGCGCGCCGCGGCGCTGCTCCACGACGTCGGCCACGCACCGTTCTCCCACTCCGCCGAGGAGCTGTTCGAGGCCGGCCTCGACCACGAGGCGATGAGCCGCCGCATCCTGGCGCTGCCGGAGCTCGCCGAGGTCTTCGCGGCGCACGGCGAGGGGCGCGGCGGCGCGCTGACCCCCGGGCAGGTGGCGGCACTGCTCGCCGGCGGCGAGGACGAGGTCGGGCGCCTGCTGGCGCAGGTCGTCTCCGGCGAGCTCGACGTCGACAAGATGGACTACCTGCTGCGCGACTCGCTCTACTGCGGCGTGCGCTACGGCAGCTACGACCTCGACCGCCTGCTCGACACCCTGGTGCCGCTGCCCGACCCGGAGCGCGGCGGCTGGGGCATCGGCATCGAGGCCGGCGGCGTGCACGCCGCCGAGGCGCTGGTGATGGCGCGCTACTACATGTTCACGCAGGTCTACTTCAACCCCACCGGCAAGGCGCTCGAGCTGCACCTGAACGAGTGGCTCGAGGAGCGCGGCGCGCGCTGGCCGGCCGATCCGGCGGCGTTCCTCGAGGAGGACGACGTCACCGTGCTGGCGGCGCTGCGCGGCTCGACGAGCCTGCACGCGCGGGCAGTGGTCGAGCGCAGCCATTTCCCGCTGGCCTTCGAGACCGCCGAGCACCTGACGCGCGACGAGCGCGACCGCTTCGAGGCGCTGCTCGCCGACCTGCGCCGCCGCTTCCCGCGCGGCGAGATGCTGGTCTCCCACTCCGCCAAGGACCCGCACCGCTTCGAGCAGAGCGGCGTCCTGGTGCGCCACCGCGACGGCTCGCTGCAGCCGATGTCGGAAGCCAGCCAGTTCATCCGCCACCTCGGCCGCATCGAGCGCTTCCGCGTCTATTGCCCCGAGGCGCGCTGCGACGAGGTGGCGGCGGCGCTGCGCCGCGCCTGGGGCGCGGACGGCACGGCGGACGGCGGGGCGGCCGATGGCAGGGCTGACGGCGGGTAGAATCGGCGCGCCATGCCCGAGCCCGCGCGCCACGCCGCGGCCGGCGACGTCGCCGACGCCGCCGCCGTCGAGGCCTACCTGACCCACCTGCAGGACCGCGTCTGCGCGGCGCTCGAGGCGGAGGACGGCGCGGCGCGCTTCCGCGAGGACCGCTGGCGGCGGCCGGAGGGGGGCGGCGGGCGCACGCGCGTCCTCGCCGGCGGCGCGGTGTTCGAGAAGGCGGGGGTCGGCTTCTCCCACGTCCACGGCGCGGAGCTGCCGGCGTCGGCCAGCGCCCAGCGGCCGGAGCTCGCCGGCCGCTCGTTCCGCGCCCTCGGCGTCTCGCTGGTGCTCCACCCGGAGAACCCGTACGTCCCCACCACCCACGCCAACGTCCGCCTGTTGGTCGCCGAGCGGGCGGGGGAGCCGCCGCTGTGGTGGTTCGGCGGCGGCTTCGACCTCACCCCCTACTACCCGTTCGAGGAGGACGCGGTGCACTGGCACCGCACCGCGCGCGCCGCCTGCGCGCCGTTCGGCGGCGACGTCTACCCGCGCTTCAAGGCGTGGTGCGACGCGTACTTCCGCCTCCCCCACCGCGACGAGGCGCGGGGGGTCGGCGGCCTCTTCTTCGACGACCTGTCGGAGTGGGGGTTCGAGCGCTGCTTCGCCTTCCTGCGCAGCGTCGGCGACCACCTGCTGCCCGCCTACCTGCCGATCGTCGAGCGCCGGCGCGGCATGCCCTACGGCGAGCGCGAGCGCGACTTCCAGCTCTACCGCCGCGGCCGCTACGTGGAGTTCAACCTGCTCTACGACCGCGGCACGCGGTTCGGCCTGCAGTCGGGCGGCCGCAGCGAGTCGATCCTCATGTCGCTGCCGCCGCTGGTGCGCTGGGACTACGGCTTCGAGCCGGTGCCGGGGACGCCGGAGGCGCGGCTGGCGGACTTCCTCCGCCCCCGCGACTGGCTCGCGGAGGCGGAGGAGGCGCCGGAGGACTGAGAGGGCCGGCCTACTGGCGGTCGAGGCGCACGCTGAGGCGCACTTCCTCACCCGGCTCGACGGTGAAGGCCAGGGTCTCCGCCGCGTAGCCGGGGCGCACCACCTCGAGCTCGTGCTCGCCGGCGTCGACGGTGAGGCCGCGGCGCAGCCGCGCCAGGTCCTCGGCCGTGCCCACGAAGCGCCCGTCGAGGTAGATCGAGGCGTCCGGCGGCTCGACCAGCAGCTCGAGGCTGCCGAAGTCCTCGCCCGCCGGCGGCCGGTCGTCGCGCCCGTCGCGGGCGCGGATCGCCTCGCTGCGCTCGCGCCAGTCGGCCGCCGCCTCGGCCTCGGCGCGGCGGCGCTTCTCCTCGTTGTCGCGCAGGCGGGCGTCGCGGCGCGCGGTGGGCACCGGGAACAGCTCCTGCGGCGGCTGCGACTCGCCGGCCTCCAGGCGGTCGGCGACGTCGATCACCACGCCGGGGTACACCTTGTACTCGCGGGCGATCGTGCGGCGCCCTTCGCGGAAGAAGACGAAGTGGTAGTCGCCTTCCTCCAGCCACAGGTACTGCGGCCAGCCGTCGAAGTTGTCGGCGATGCCGATGTACTGGCCGTTGAGCCAGATCTGGGTGTCGCCCGGCTTCAGATCGAGGTCGAGGGCGCCCATGCTCGGCCGCACCCGCGAGCCGTAGTAGGCCGGCTGGTAGGGGTAGTTCCCGCCGTGGCCGTAGCCGTAGCCGTACGGGTAGGTGTGCGGCCACGGGTAGTAGGGGTAGGACGGCCAGCCGTACCAGCCCCAGTAGCCGAGCCACCACGAGTAGCGGTACGGATACCAGTAGTCGGAGTAGACGTAGCGGTGGCCCGGGTAGTAGCCGCGCGAGTAGCCGTGGCGCGCCGTGCCCTGCACCGAGGTCGGGGCGCCGCCGGTGCCCGGCGGCCGGGTGTCCACCGCCGGGCCGCCGCTCGGCGGCGGCGACGGCCGGCTGCCGCTGCTCGAGCTGCCGCTGACGCTGACCGGCGGCGGCGACGGCGCGGAGGCGCTGCCGGTGCCCTTGGAGTCGCGGTCGCCCGAGGGCCGGGTGCGCGACGCCTGGGCGCCGGCCGGCAGCGCGGTGCCCAGGACGAGGACGAGCGCCGCCGCGGGCACCAGCACCCGCGCTCCCCACCGGCGCAGCGACGATTCTTGGCTATGCGTGATCATGGTGGTCTCCGTTCTCGAGAACTGCCCCTCTCGTCCGCTCATCCCCCGGACCCGGTCCGCGTTCGTTCCAGCCGCGCCGCAGGCCTCGGATGTAGTGGAATCGCAGCACCTCCTCCCAGGCGCGGGGGAGGTGCAAGGGTAGATTTTGCAAGCTGCGCACCACGACCTCGAGCACCCGCTGGCGACCGCGCGGCGGCAGCTCGGGCGGCCCCTGCGGACCGACGCCGAGGAAGGCGCCGAGCTCCGGGTGGAGGCGCTGGAAGACGACCGCGGAGTAGCCGGCCTTCTCCTGGCGGGCGGCGAAGCGCGCCAGGGTGGTCGGGTGGTCGTGCGCGGCGGTGGCCCGCGGCTCGTAGACGAGGCGCAGGCCGCGCTGCGCCAGGCGGTAGCCGGCCTCGATGTCTTCCCAGGCGGGATAGGGGAATTCGAGGTGGAAGGGCTCGGCGAGGAGAAGGCGGCGGGGCAGGGACAGGTTGGCGGTGTAGAAGAAGTTGAAGGGGACTTCTTCGCGGTCCTCGATCAGCGCGTAGCCGAACTGGAGGCCGTGCTCGTTGATGTACTCGAGGAAGGGGTTGAGGCGCATGCGCGGGTGCCAGCCGGTGTAGCCGAGGACGGCGGTCGGGCGGTGGTCGGCGGAGCGCTCGCGGTGGGCCTCCAGGTGGGCGGCCAACCATCCGGGGGAGGGGACGGTGTCGTCCCCCAGAAAGGCCACCAGCGGCGCCGC
>CAZLBJ010000367.1:0-5761 GCA_964557755.1 uncultured Thermoanaerobaculia bacterium | reverse complement strand
CCCAGCCGGGAGATTCCCGCAGCGCTCCACGTCCCTACCTGTTGACGCTCCGAGATCCATTGGGACGACGCTAGCAGACGAGGGACGGAAAGGAGCCCACGATGCCGTTTGACATAAATCTGCATCCTCTGTATGCTTATCTGTATGCGAACGACGCTCAACCTGGAGGACCCGCTCATGCGAGCCGTGAAACAGAAGGCAGCCGAGGAGGGCAGGACGCTGACCGCCGTCATCGAGGAGGCCCTGCGCGAGCACATGCGGCGCGCAACGGAACGGCGGTCGACCTCTTTCCGGCTGCGCCTGGTGACGCACCCGGGCGGCCCCCGGGCGGGGGTGGACCTCGACGACCGGGACGCGCTCTACGAGGCGATGGAGGGCCGGGGTTGATCGCGGTCGACACCAACGTGCTGGTGCACGCCCACCGCCAGGGCTCCTCGCATCACGAGGCGGCGGCGGCGTGGCTGCGGCGGCTCGCCGAGGGCGCCGCGCCCTGGGGCCTGCCGGTCTTCGTGCTCGGCGAGTTCGTGCGCGTGGTCACCCACCCTCGGCTCTTCGCGGAGCCCTCGCCGCTGGCCGTGGCGCTCGACTACCTGGGCGCCCTGCTGGAGAGCCCGACGGCGCGGCTGCTCGTGCCCGGCCCGCGCTACGCGGAGCTGTTCGCCGGCCAGGCGACGGCGGCGGAGGCGCGCGGCAACCTCGTCTTCGACGCCCAGATCGCCGCCGTCTGCGTCGAGGCCGGCGCCGGGCGGCTGCTCACCCGCGACCGCGACTTCCACCGCTTCCCGAGCGTCGAGGTGCTGGTGCTCGACGCCGCCCCGCCCTGAGCCGGCGGTCCTCGCGCACCTCGGCGGCGATCTGCTTCTTCGACGCCGCCCAGGAGCAGATCGGGCAGCTCTCGAGGTCGTGGTAGAGGGCCGGGCACCGCTGGCGGCCGAAGTAGATGATCTGCAGGTGGACCTCGCCCCACGACTCTTCGGGGAAGGCCTTCTTGAGGTCGCGCTCGGTGCGCTCGACGCTGGCGTTCGGGCGGGTCAGGCCCCAGCGCCGGGCGAGGCGGTGGATGTGGGTGTCGACCGGGAACGCCGGCTCGCCGAAGGCCTGGGTCATCACCACCGAGGCGGTCTTGTGGCCGACGCCCGGCAGCGCCTCGAGCTCCCCGAAGCTCCGCGGCACCTCGCCGCCGTGCTCGTCGACCAGGATCTGCGACAGGCGGCGCAGGTTCTTCGCCTTCTGCTTCGCCAGGCCGATCTCGCGGATCAGCCGGTGGATCTCCTCCTCCGGCAGCGCCGCCATCCGCCGCGGCGTCGAGGCGCGGGCGAACAGCGCCGGCGTCACCTGGTTGACCTTCTTGTCGGTGGTCTGGGCGGAGAGCAGCACCGCCACCAGCAGGGTGTAGGGATCGCGGTGGTCGAGCGGGACGTCGACCGCCGGGAAGTGCTCGTCGAGGATGCGCCGGACGCGCTCCGCCTTCTCGGCGCGCTTCATGGTGTGCGGGTCATCGTCGGCGGGGCTCCAGTGTGTCGGCAGCGTAACATCGTCGCCGCTTGCTTCCCTGAGCAGGTACAGCTCGGCTAAGATCGTCGTGTTCCGGCCACACGACTCGCCCAACCCCGCGGTCCGCACCGCTCGTCGCGCGCGCGCCGTTGCGTTCTCTCCGGAGGAACCTCATGCTCAGCAAGCGCTTCTCCCTCGCCGTCGCCGCCGCCGCGGTGCTGGTGCTGCTCGCCGCCGCGCCGACGTCCGCCCAGACCGCCGACCTGCTGATCTCCGAGTACGTCGAAGGCAGCTCGTTCAACAAGGCGATCGAGCTCTACAACGGAACCGCAGCGGCCATCGACCTCGGCGCCGGCGGCTACCGGCTGGAGATCTACTTCAACGGCTCGACCTCGGCCGGCACGGTGGTGACGCTCGCCGGCGTCGTCGCCGCCGGCGACGTCTTCGTGGTCGCCGACGACGGCGCGGCGGCGGCGGTGCTCGCCGTCACCGACCAGACCTCGGGCGCCAACTTCTGGAACGGCGACGACGCGGTGGTGGTGCGCAAGGGCGGCGCCGGCGGCCCGGTGGTCGACTCGCTCGGCCAGCTCGGCACCGATCCCGGCAGCGAGTGGGGTAGCGGCCTCACCTCGACGGCGGACAACACGCTGGTGCGCAAGCCGGCCTCCTGCATCGCCGACACGGTGCCCGGCGACGCCTTCGACCCGGCGGTGGACTTCGACGGCTTCCCCCAGGACACCTTCGGCGGCCTCGGCGCGCACACCGCCTCCTGCGGCGGTCCGACCCCCGGCCCGACCGCCGAGCGCCTGCTGCTCACCGAGGTCGTGGTCACCCCCACCGGCGGCGAGTACGTCGAGATCCACAACCCGAACGCCTCGGCGGTCGACCTCTCGAACGTCTACCTCACCGACGCCACCTTCGCCGGCGGCGGTACCTACTACTACAACGTGGTCACCGGCACCAACGCCGGCGGCGGCGGCTTCGCCGACTTCCACGCCCGCTTCCCGGACGGCGCCTCGATCGGTGCCGGCGAGTACCAGACGGTCGCCATGGCAGGCTCGGCGGCCTTCTTCGCCGCCTACGGCGCCGATCCCGACTACGAGCTGTTCGAGGACGGCCCGGGCGCCGACGCGGTGCCCGACATGCGCGAGGCGCTGCCCGGCTCGATCGCAGGCCAGGGCGGCCTGACCAACGCCGGCGAGGTGGCGGTGCTCTACTTCTGGGACGGCGAGTCCGACCTCGTCACCGACCTCGACTACGTGGTCTGGGGCGACAAGGACGAGGCGGTGGACAAGAGCGGCGTCGCCGTCGACGGACCCGACGCCGGCACCGGCACCTCGAGCTACCAGCCCGACACGCCGATCACGCTGCAGGACGTCGTCGCGCCGGGCAGCCACGCGAACGGCGAGTCGTTCGTTCGCGTCGACCTCGCGGAGGGCACCGAGACGCAGGCAGGCGGCAACGGCGTCGGCGGCGCCGACGAGACCTCCGAGGACCTGTCGGTGACCTGGGCGGTGGGCACCCCCACCCCCGGCACCGCGGCGCCCTCCGGCTGGGTGATCAACGAGATCCACGCCGACCCGTCGACCTCGCTGGGCGACGCCAACAACGACGGCACCGCCAACTTCTCGCAGGACGAATTCGTCGAGCTGGTCAACAACTCGGGCGGCGACGTCGACGTCTCCGGCTGGACGCTGTCGGACGCCGTCGGCGTGCGCCACACCTTCCCGCCGGGCAGCGTCGTCGCCGACGGCTGCGGCGTCGTCGTCTTCGGCGGCGGCGCCCCGGCCGGCGGCTTCGGCGGCATGGTGGTGCAGACGGCCTCCAGCGGCCAGCTCGGCCTCAACAACGGCGGCGACACGGTGACGCTGCACGACGGCACCGGAAACGTCGCGGTGGTGACCTACGGCGGCGAGGGCGGCAACGACCAGTCGCTGACCCGCGACCCGGACGTCACCGGCGGCTTCGTGCAGCACACGGCGGCCACCGGCTCCGGCGGCGCCCTGTTCTCGCCCGGCACCCGCGTCGACGGCTCGGCGTTCGAGGGCTGCACGCCGCCGCCGCCGCCGCTGGTCGAGATCTACGAGATCCAGGGGCCGGGGCTGGCCTCGCCGTACGCCGGCCAGGTGGTGGTCACCCAGGACAACGTGGTCACCGCGGTCGGCCTCGACGGCTTCTTCATGCAGACGCCCGACGGCCGTGCCGACGCCGACCCGGAGACCTCGAACGGCGTCTTCGTCTTCACCGGCGCGGCGCCGGCGGTGGCGGTGGGCGACCGGGTGGACGTCACCGGCCAGGTGCAGGAGTTCTTCGACTTCACCGAGATCGGCTTCGGTCCGGCGGTGACGGTGATCGGCGGCGGCGCGCCGCTGCCGGCGGCGGTCGACTTCGACGCCGCCACACCGTCGCCCACGCCGCCGCTGCCGGCCACCGAGTACGAGCGCTACGAGGGCATGCTGGTGACCATCGCCGACGGCGCCGTCTCCGGGCCGAACCAGTTCTTCGGCTCCGACCCGGTGGCCGAGGTGCACGTCACCGCCTCCGGCCAGCGCGCCTTCCGCGAGCCCGGCATCCTCTTCCCCGGCCTGCCGGGGCTGCCGGTGTGGGACGGCAACCCGGAGGTGTTCGAGCTCGACCCGGACAAGCTGGGCCTGCCCAACGCGCTGATCCCCGCCGGCTCGACGTTCAGCGCCAGCGGTGTGCTGGGCTACGAGTTCGGCGGCTACGAGCTGTGGCCGACCAGCTACACGGTCGACGCGGCGGCGCTGCCGCGGCCGGTGCGCGAGGCCACGGCGCTCGAGTACACGGTGGGCTCGCTCAACATGTTCCGGCTGTTCGACGACGTCGACGACCCGGGCAGCCAGGACAACGGCGCGGTGGCGTCTCCGGCCGAGTACGCCAGCCGCCTCGGCAAGCTCAGCCGCTACGTGCGCGAGGTGCTGCGCGCGCCGGACGTGCTGGCGGTCGAGGAGGTCGAGCACCTCGGGGCGCTCGAGGACCTGGCGGCGACCCTCGCCGCCGACGACCCGTCGATCGCGTACACGGCGTACCTGGTCGAGGGCAACGACGTCGGCGGCATCGACGTCGGTTTCCTGGTGGGCCTGCGGGTGACCGTCCTCGCCGTCACCCAGCTCGGCGCCGCCGAGACGCTGAGCGTCGACGGCTCGTTGCTGCACGACCGGCCGCCGCTGCTGCTGGAAGCGACCGTCGACGTCGGCGGCGTCGCCAACCCGCTCGAGGTGCTGGCGCTGCACCAGCGCTCGCTCGGCGGCATCGAGGACCCGGGGGACGGGCCGCGGGTGCGCCAGAAGCGCCTCGAGCAGGCGCAGTCGGTGGCGATGATCGTCGCCGACCGCCAGGCCCTCGACCCGGACGTGCGGCTGGCGGTGGTGGGCGACTTCAACGCCTTCGAGTTCACCGACGGCTACGTCGACGTGGTGGGGCAGATCGCGGGCGACTTCGAGCCCTCCGACAACCTGCTCTCCGGCCCCGACCTGGTGGACCCGGACCTCACCGTGCAGACGGCGCTGCTGCCGGCCGAGGAGCGCTACTCGTTCATCTTCCAGGGCAGCGCGCAGGCGATCGACCACGGCCTGACCAGCGTCGCGCTCAGCGGTCTCGTGCGCGGCTACGAGTACGGCCGCGGCAACGCCGACGCGCCCTTGGTGCTGCTCGACGACCCGTCGACCGCGCTGCGCTCGGCGGACCACGACGGCCTGGTGCTGTTCGTGGTCTCCGACCGCGACGGCGACGGCGCCGGCGACGACGTCGACAACTGCCCGGCGACCACCAACCCTGACCAGGCGGACGGCGACGGCGACGGCTTCGGCGACGCCTGCGACGCCTGCCCGGTGGGCACCGTGGTGCCGGAGGGGGCGCCGACGGTGAAGCTGCTGCCCAACCACTACGCGCTGGTCGACGGCGACGGCGTCTTCGACACCGTGGTCAAGGGCAACCAGACGCCGCGGACGTTCACCCTCGAGGACACCGCCGGCTGCTCCTGCGAGCAGATCGTCGCCGCCCTCGGGCTCGGCAACGGGCACCTGATGCACGGCTGCCCGGCCGACGTGCTCGACGACTGGATCGCCGCGCTGCCCTGAGCGGCGCCGTCTCCGGCCCGCTTCCGGCTCCCTGCCGGCCCCCTTCCCGCGGCGCTCGGGAAGGGGGCCGGCGGCGCCGCCGCGGACGCAGCGTGCGGTTGTATACTTCCAGGCCTCAGTCCGCCGAAGTCGACACCGTCCGCCGCCGGGAGGCCGTTCGCGCCCGC
>CAZLBJ010000366.1:0-2533 GCA_964557755.1 uncultured Thermoanaerobaculia bacterium | reverse complement strand
GCGGGCGGGCCGGTGGGTTCGGCTGGCGGTGGTGGTGACGGTGGCCGGCTGGGGGCTGGCGGGGTGCGCGGCGCCGCAGCCGCCGGAGCCGGAGTCGGTGGCGGCGCGGGAGGGAGAGGCGGCGAAGGCGGCGGCCGCCGCGACGGCGGCGGAGCAGGAAGCCGAAGCGGCCCGTCAGGAGGAGGCGGCGCCGCGGCGGCTCGAGGCGGAGCCGGTGCGCCAGACGGTGGTGGTGCTCGACCCCGGCGGCGCGCCGAAGCCGAAGACGCCGCGCGAGCTCGCCGATGCCTCCCGCCGCGACCGCGCCCTCCACGGCGACCGCTCGGTGGGCGAGATCACCGACGCCAACCTCGCCGAGCTGGCCGCCCAGGGCAAGGTGACCTACGCCGGCGGCGGGGCGCCGGGCGACGAGACCGGAGAGGCGGCAGCGGGGGAGGGCACGGAGCTGGGCGAGCAGGCCGCCGAGACCGCCGAGGCCGCGTCCTCCGGCGCCGAGACCGG
Organism: uncultured Thermoanaerobaculia bacterium; assembly: GCA_964557755.1. Taxonomy (GTDB): domain Bacteria; phylum Acidobacteriota; class Thermoanaerobaculia; order Multivoradales; family JBCCEF01; genus CAZLBJ01. Next base: position 2,032 of record CAZLBJ010000366.1, on the reverse strand, counting down.
CGAGGAGCCTTGCGGCGAAGCCTGCTGGCGGCGGCGGGCCTACGAGCTGCGCGAGGGCTGGAGCCGCTCGGTGGCCGAGATCGAGGAGCTGGAGGCGGAGGCCGCCGAGCTGCGCTGGCGCTTCTATGCCGAGGACGACCCGTGGGTGCGCGACGGCCAGGTGAAGCCGGCCTGGGACCGGGCGCTGGACCGCCTGCGCCGCACCCGCGACGAGGCGGAGCGCTACCGCGAACGCCTCGTCGAGCTGCTCGAGGAGGGCCGTCGCGCCGGCGCCCTGCCCGGCTGGCTGCGCGAGGGCATCGAGCTCGAGCCGGAGAGCGCCGAGACCGACAACGCCCGCGACCCCGCCGAACCGGTCGAGCCGCGGGTGCTCGAGGACGACGACGCCGAGCCCCGGCAGCACTGACCACGCCGCACCCGCGGTACGATCCCCGGTGAGGACGAGATGAAGGCTTCGACGATCCACGCCGCCGCGGGCGGCCTCGCCACGCTGCCGCAGGGCCCGCCGCCCATCGAGGCCGGCGCCGCCGCGCGCCGCTTCTACATCGAGACCTGGGGCTGCCAGATGAACGAGCTGGACAGCCAGCGCATGGCCGGCCAGCTCATGCAGCAGGGCGTGCTGCCGACCCGCGAGCCGGCCGAGGCGGACGTCATCCTGCTCAACTCGTGCAGCGTGCGCGAGAAGGCGGAGCAGAAAGTCTACTCGCGGCTCGGTGAGTACCGCCGCTTCAAGGAGGCGCGGCCCGGGGTGATGATCGGCCTCTGCGGGTGCGTCGCCCAGCAGGCGGGGGAGCGGGCGCTGTCGCGGGTGCCGGAGCTCGACTTCGTGCTCGGACCGGCGCGGGTGGGGGAGCTGTCGCAGGTCCTGGCCCGCCGCCGCGGCGGCGAGCGCGTGGTGGCCACCGGCTTCCCCGACGAGCGCCCGTACGCCTTCGACTCCATCTCGCGGCAGGGCGACTACAAGGGCATGGTGACGGTGATCGAGGGGTGCGACAAGCGCTGCACCTTCTGCATCGTGCCGTCGACGCGCGGCCCGGAGCGCAGCCGGCCGCTCGACGAAGTGGTGGCCGAGGCGCGCCACCTGGTCGACTACGGGTTCGTCGAGATCGAGCTCCTCGGCCAGACGGTCAACCACTGGCGCGAGCCGGGCACGACGCCGGGCGAGGGGCCGGACTTCGCCGACCTGCTCGACGCCGTGGCGGCGATCCCGGGCCTCGCGCGCCTGCGCTTCGTCACCCCGTTCCCGCGCGATTTCACGCCGCGTATGGTCGAGCGTTTCCGCCGGCACCCGAACCTCTGCAACTACCTCCACCTGCCCGTCCAGTCCGGCTCGGACCGCGTGCTGCGGCGCATGGGGCGCGGCTACGAGGTGGCGCTCTACCGGGACCTGGTGGCGCAGCTCCGCGACACGCGGGCGGACCTGGCGCTCTCCACCGACCTCATCGTCGGTTTCCCCGGCGAGAGCGAGGACGACTTCCGGCAGACGCTGCGGCTGGTGGAGGAGGTGCGGTTCTCGCAGGTCTACGCCTTCAAGTACTCGCCGCGCCCGTTCACCGCCGCGCCGCGCCTCGACGGCCAGGTGGACGACGAGACCGCCTCGCGCCGCCTCCAGGAGCTCTTCGACCTCCAGCGCGGCATCCAGCGCGAGCTCAACGAGGCGCTGGTCGGCCGCACCGAGCAGGTCCTGGTCACCGGCTGGGGCAAGGCCCCCGCTACCCAGACCGGCCGCACCACCTGCCACCGCGTCGTCAATTTCACCACCGAAGGCCAAATCCCAACCCTGGGGACCCTGGCCCCGGTCCACATCCAGAAGGCACATCCCCACAGCCTCTCCGGGCGCCTCGCCGCCTGACTGAAGGGCGGAAGGGGAGTGCCGGGGACGGCGCCGGGTGGAGGGGCTCCGTCCGGGGGACGTTCCGCTTCAGTCGGACTTTGGGGAGGAGCGCTCCACTCTTCAGCGAGCGCACGCTACCGCTCTTGCGGACGTCGCGGGCTTGCACTGTGCGCTCGCCGGAGCCCCCGGCCGGAGCCC
>CAZLBJ010000365.1:0-3519 GCA_964557755.1 uncultured Thermoanaerobaculia bacterium | reverse complement strand
TCCGCTCTGCGCCGGGGTCGCGGTGCCGCGGCGGGCCGGTGGCGCCGCGCGCGGCCGTCGGCCGGGAAGAAGGCGCGCTCCCCGCCGCGGTGCCGCCACGCCTGGCACGCCCAGCGCGCGGCCGCCTCCAGGCGGCGTGCGTCGCCGCCTGCCACCGCCAGGTGCCAGTGCGCGTAGGCGATGCCGGCGGCACCGAACGCCAGGCTGGCGAAGCGCCCCTGCTGGCGGCCGGCGAGGCCGTCGTAGCTCAGCCGCCGCATGCGGTCGCACCAGTCTTCGACATAGGTTTCCAGCACCTCGTGGGTGTCCATCGCGGTCCCCGGAAAGCGACCGCCCCCCTGCGGAGCCGGCGGGGGCCTGACCCTGCGGGGGGCGGTCCCCTCATCCCGCTACTTCGGGATGAGCGTGTGGCACCAGCCGACGGTGTCGCCACCGCCCGAACAGTCGCAGCCGGTGGCGCCGCAGGAGATGCGGCCGCCGCCGACCTGCTGGAGCTCGCTGGGAACCAGGCTCCGCAGCGTCTCCTTCGACAGGCGGAGCTTGCGCTCGGTGTGGCTCTTCTGCATGACTACCCACCTCCTCGCGGGCGTCGTGTCGCCCGCGGGTTCTTTGGCGGCAAGGTCTCGGGGGTGGATCGCCCGGCCCGCCAGTCGCCCGGCGCCCCCGCGGCGGCGAGGCGACCGGCGTCGACGGACGGCGCCGGCCCTCGCGGCCTCTGCAGGGACACGCGGAAGCCGAGGGGCGAACCGGATCAGCGGCGGCGGAGCGGCGCCGGCGAGGCAGGGGGTTCGGCGTATGATCGGCCGGTCCATGCCGCCGCGCCACGACTTCACGGAGCTCGACCAGTTCGAGATCGACCCGCGCTCGGTGCGCCTGCTCGACGAGGCCTTCTGCCGCCAGCGGCAGGTGGTGGTGCTGGGCGCGGTGGCGGCGGACGGCGACGAGCCGGTGACGGTGGGGATGCTCGAGCCGGGGCGCCGCTCGCTGGCGCGCGAGGTGGCGTCGCGGCTGGGGCGCACGGTGCGGCCGGTGGGGCTCAACGCCTACGAGGTCCGCCGCGCCCTCGACCGCGGCTTCCAGGGGGAGGACCCGGCGGCGGAGCGCAGCGAGCTGCGGCTGGGGCCGGTCGCCGGCTTCTCCTCGCGCGGCGACGCCTCGGTGCCCGAGCTGGTCGACCAGGTGCTCGGCCACGCCGTCGGGCTCGGCGCCAGCGACGTCCACGTCGAGACCTACCACCACGACGTCGACGTCCGCTACCGCGTCGACGGCGTCATGCGCCAGGTGGCGACGCCGCTGTCGCGCGACAACGTGGCGCAGGTGATGGCGCGCCTCAAGGTGCTCGCCGAGCTCGACGTCGCCGAGCGGCGGCGCGACCAGGACGGCCGCATCCGCGCCACCTGGAAGGACGCGCGCGGCGAGCGGACGATCGACTTCCGCCTGTCGATCGTCCCCGGTCCCGCCGGCGAGGACGCCGTGCTGCGCATCCTCGACCGCGCCTCGGCGGTGCTCGGCCTCGAGAAGCTCGGCTTCGACGGCGCCGACCTCGCCACCTTCGAGCGCCTGATCGCCAACCCGGAGGGCCTGGTGCTGGTCACCGGCCCCACCGGCAGCGGCAAGACCACCACGCTGTACGCGGCGATCCACCGCATCAACACGCCCGAGAACAAGATCCTCACCGCCGAGAACCCGATCGAGTACCGCTTCCCGAAGACCAACCAGAAGCAGGTGTCGGCGGCGATGGGCTTCGCCGAGTACGCGCGCGCCTTCCTGCGCCAGAACCCGGACGTCATCCTGATCGGCGAGGTGCGCGACGAGGAGACGGCGGACGCCGCGGTGCGCGCGGCGCAGACCGGGCACCTGGTGCTGTCGACCCTGCACACCAACGACGCCGTGCGCACCGTGTCGCGGCTGCGCACGCTCGGCGTCGAGCCGGGGATGATCGCGAGCTGTCTCTTGGCTGCGCTGTCGCAGCGGCTGGTGCGCCGCGTCTGCCCGCACTGCCGCGAGGAGGTGGCTCCCACCGAGGACGAGGCGCGGCGGCTGGGCCTCCGCCCCGGCGAGACGTTCGCCCGCGGCGGCGGCTGCGAGGCCTGCGACGGCCGCGGCACCAAGGGGCGCACCGGCATCTACGAGCTGTTCGTCCTCGACGCCGAGCTCGCCGACCTGGTGGCCGGCGCCGCCCCCGTCCACGTGCTGCGCGAGCGCGCCCTGGCGAAGGGCATGAAGACGCTGCTCGACGACGCCCTGGCCAAGGCCCGCGCCGGCCTCGTCCCCCTCGCCGAGGTCCTGCGCGCCGTCCCCTACCGCATGCTGCAGGACCGGGCGCCGGCCGGCTGAGGACGCTACGGCGCCCGGCGCCGTAAGATCCCGAAACACGAGGGAGGCCCCGATGAGCCCGATCCAGGTCCTCGACGCCGCGCGGCGCGCGCTGCGCCAGACGCTGCGCGGCCTCGCCCGCAGCCCGTGGTTCACCACCGCCGCCGTGCTCACCCTGGCGGTCGGCCTCGGCGCCAACGCGGCCCTGTTCAGCGTCGTCGACGCGTTGCTGCTGCGCGCCCTGCCCTACCCCGAGCCGGGGCGGCTGGCGGTGGTGTCGACCACCTACCGCTCGGCCGACGGCGAGTCGAGCCAGTGGTCGCAGACCGGCCGCACCTGGGAGGTGCTGCGCGACGGCGTGCGCGGTGCCGAGCAGGCGGTGTTCTCGGGCTGGGGGAGCGGCGTCAACCTGGCGGCCGGCGGCGAGGCCGCCCACGTCGGGCAGCAGCGGGTGGGGGCCGGCTTCTTCCGCGTCCTCGGCGTCGAGCCCGCCCGCGGGCGCGGCTTCCTCTCCACCGAAGATCTGCCCGGGGGCCCCCGGGTCGTGATACTCAGCCACGAGCTGTGGCAGCGCGCCTTCGCCGGCGACCCCGCCGTGCTCGGCCGCGACGTGCTGCTCAAGGGCGAGCCCTCGACGGTGGTGGGGATCATGCCGCCGGGCTTCCGCAGCACCTCCGAGGCCGACCTGTGGACGCCGCTGCGCGCCTCGACCGAGGGCGAGGGGCAGGGCACCAACTACGGCATCCTGGTGCGGCCGCGCCGCGGCGTGTCGCTGCAGGGGGCGGCGGACGAGGTCGCCGCCCTCGCCGGCCGCGCCTGGGAGGCGGAGCGCGGCGGCGGGCGGGTGAGCGCGAGCTTCGGCCTGCTCGGCCTGCAGGACGCGCTCACCGCGGGGATCGAGCGGCCGCTGCTCATCCTCTGGGGGGTCGCCGGCCTGGTGCTGCTGGTCGTCTGCGCCAACCTCGCCAGCCTGTCGCTCGCCCGCGCCGGCCGCCGCCGCCGCGAGCTGGCGGCGCGCGTGGCGCTGGGCAGCGGCCGCGGCGGCGTGGTGCGGCTGGTGCTGCTCGAGAGCCTGGTGCTGGCGGTCGCCGGCGGCGCCCTGGGCCTCGTGCTCGGCCGCCTGGCGCTCGCCGCGGTGGCGACCGACGGCGCCGGCCTCGGCCTCGACCGCGCGGCCGGCCTCGACCCGCGGGTGGTGGCGCT
>CAZLBJ010000364.1:0-3895 GCA_964557755.1 uncultured Thermoanaerobaculia bacterium | reverse complement strand
CGACCCGGACCCGCGGCTCGGCGGGACGGCGGAGCCGCCGGCGGCGCGGAGCGAGCTGGACCCGGCGGAGGGCTCGGCCGGCGACCGCGTCCGGGACGAGCGCTCCGTGGTCCTGCTCGAGCGCGTCTGTGCGAGCACGCTCGACCACGAGGAGCTGACGCTGTTCGCCAACGGCACCGTCCGCCTCCGCCACACGGTCCTCTCGGAGGTCGGCGGGCCGGAAGAGCCGTCGATGTCGCTCGGCGAGCTGCCGCCGGACGAGCTCGCGGCGTGGGCCGACCGCCTGCGCGGGGAGGACCTCGGCGACACCGAGGCCGCCACCTCCGGGCCGGGCGGCGACTGGGTGGAGCGTTGCCGGCTGGTGCTCGACTACGACGCCATGGCGCGCTGGGTCGGGCCGGCGCCGAAGCCGGGCCCCGACCACGCCGGCTGGCGGCCGGTCGGCACCGCCACCTACCGCTGGGGCCGCCTCGACTCGCTCAGCCTGTCGCTGGCGCGCGTCCTCGGCCTGGTCGACGGCATCGCCGCCCGCGTCGACCCGGCGGTGGGGCGCCGCAGTTTGCCGCCCGAGTACGCGCCGCGCGCCGGCGACGTGCTGCGCCGCGCCGACGGCGTCCTCTTCCGCGTCGAGCGCCCCACCGCCTCGAAGGGCGGCTGGGAGCTGCAGGCGGTCGACCAGCCGCTGGTGCTCTACGTCGTCGAGAGCGAGGTGCCGCACCTGTTCGTCGAGCTGGTGCGGCGCCGCTGATGCCGACGCTTCGGCCGGGCGGCAGCGCCGCCTACTCGCCGCGCAGCTCGTGCGCCGGGTCGAGCGCCAGGGCGCGCCGGGCCGGGAAGCTCGACGCCAGCAGGCTCGCCCCCAGCAGCGCCAGCGGGGCGAGCAGCAGGGTCAGCGGGTCGTGCGCGTCGACGCCGAAGAGCAGGCCCTGGAGCAGGCGCCCGGCGAGCAACGAGGCGGCGAGGCCGGCCGCCGCCCCGGCGGCGACCACCGCCAGGCCGCGCCCCACCGTGTCGCGCAGGATCGATCCGACGCCGGCTCCCAGCACGCGGCGGATGCCGATCTCCCGCCGCCGCCGCTCGACCGCGTAAGCGAGCAGGCCGTAGACGCCCACCGCCGCCAGCAGCAGGGCGAGGACGGTGAACAGACCCACCAGCAGCGCCGCGAAGCGCTCGCGCGCCACCGAGCGGCCCACCACCTCCTCCAGCGTGCGCACGTCGCTCACCGGCACGTCCGGCAGCAGCGCCGCCACCTCGCGCTCGACCGTGCGGCGCAGCGCCGCCGGGTCGGGCCCGCGCACCACCAGCGTCATGTCGTACATGGCGATCGGCATGGTCCACAGGCGGAACTGGCGGTGGGAGAGGTAGAGCTCCCGCTGCGGCGCGGCGTCGAGGCCGAGGTTCTTGACGTCCTCGACGACGCCGACCACCGTCGCCACCTCCGGCTGGGTGTGCTCGCCGCCGAGGACCAGGCGCTCGCCGAGCGGGCTCCCGCCGGGCCAGTAGGTCTCCGCCAGCGTGCGGTTGACCACCACCGCGCCGGGGGCTCCGGGGCGGTCGCCGTCGGCGAGGAAGCGGCCGGCGTGCAGGCGCAGGCCGAGGGTCCCGAAGTAGCCCGGCGTCACCACCTGCCAGTCGCCGGTGCGGCCGCGCTCGCCGTCGGGCAGCGGGCGGCCCTCGACCTCGAAATTGATGTCGCCACGGCCGCTGTCGAGCGGCAGGAAGGAGACGGCGCCAGCGGACTCCACGCCGGGGACGGCCTCGAGGCGCTCGACGAGCTCGGCGTAGACCTCCAGCACCTGCTCGTTGGTGTACTCGGGACCCGGCAGCGACACGTCCGCCGCCACCACGCCGCTCGGCTCGAAACCCGGATCGACGCCGACCAGCGCCAGCAGGCTGCGTCCGAGCAGGCCGGCGGTGACCAGCAGCAGCAGGGTGAGGGCCACCTCCGCGGCCACCAGCAAGGCGCCGGAGCGCCCCTCGCCGCGGCTGCCGGCGAGGGTGCGGCCGCCGGCGGCGAGGCCGCGCGACGGCTCGCCGCGGGCGGCGCGCAAAGCGGGTACCAAGCCGAACACGAGGCAGCTCGCCAGGCTGACGCCGGCGGTGAAGGCGAGCACCGCCGGGTCGAGGGTGACCTGGTCGGCGCGCGGCAGCCCCGGCGGCGGGAAGCGGTGGAGGAGGGACAGCGCGCCGCCGGCGACGGCGAGCGCCGCGGCGCCGCCGGCCAGGGCGAGGAGCAGCGCCTCGGCGACGAGCTGCGCCGCCAGGCGGCGGCGCGAGGCGCCGAGCGCGGTGCGCAGGCCCATCTCGCGGCGCCGGCGGCGGCCGCGGGCGAGCAGCAGGCCGGCGACGTTGGCGCAGGCGACGAGCAGCACCAGCCCCGCCGCCGCCAGCAGCAGCAGCAGCACCGGCCGCGCGTCGCCGACCACCACCTCGTGCAGCGGCCGAGCCACCGCCGCGAAGCGCTTCTCCGGCGGGTAGGCGTCGGGGTAGCGCGCCGCGAAGCCGGCGGCCACCGCGGCGGTCTCCTGGGCCGCCTCCTCGGGCCCGGCGTCGGCGGCGAGGCGGCCGACGGCGTCGAGGAAGTGGGTGCCGCGGTCGCCGCGCGCCGCCGGGTCGACGACCAGCGGCAGCAGCAGCTCGGTCGGCTGTCCGCCGAAGTCGTCGGGCAGCCGGAACTCCGGCGGCATGACGCCGATCAGGGTGACGTCGCGGCCGTCGAGGCGCACCCGCTCGCCGACCACCTGGCGCGAGCCGCCGAAGCGGCGCTGCCAGAGGTCCCAGCCGATCACCGCCACGTCGCCGCGCCCGGGCAGCGTCTCCGCCTCGGTGAACGTGCGGCCGACGGTGGCGCCGACGCCGAGGGCGGGGAACAGGCCGGCGGAGGCGAAGGCGCCGTGCACCTGCTCCGGCCGCTCGCCGCCGGTGATGTTGGCCGGGCCGCCGGCCCACACGCCGAACGCCTCGAAGGCGCCCACCTCGTCGCGCAGGTCGAGGAACTCCGACACCGCCAGGCCGGACTCGGGCTGCTCGGCCCAGGCGGTGTGGACGTAGATCAGCTCGTCGGGCTGCGGGTAGGGCAGGGGGGCCAGCAGCACGGCGCGGGCGACGCTGAAGACGGCGGTGGTGGCGCCGATGCCGAGCGCCAGGGTGAGCACCAGGACGGCGGAGACGGCGGCCTCGCGCCGCGCCAGGCGGAGGCCGAAGCCGAGGTCGCGCGCCAGGTCGTGGAGGAGGGCGGTGCCGCGCGCCTCGCGGCATTGCTCGCGGGTGCGCTCGACGCCGCCGAACGCCGCCCGCGCGGTGCGCCGCGCCTCGGCGTCGTCCATGCCGCGGCGGCGGCGCGCCGCGGTCTCCATCTCCAGGTGGAGGTCCAGCTCTTCGTCGAGCTCGCGGTCGAGGCGGCGGCCGGCGACGAGGGCGGCCAGGCGATGCTTCAGCTCGTTCCACCAGAGCATGTCAGGTCGCCTCCAGGACGCGCTGGACGGCCAGCGTGAAGCGCTCCCAGCCCTCGGTCTCCGCCGCCAGGCGCCGCTGGCCGGCGGCGGTCAGGCGGTAGAACTTGGCGCGGCGGTTGTTCTCCGAGGTGCCCCAGGAGGCGGCGATCAGCCCCTGGCGGGCGAGGCGGTGGAGGGCAGGGTAGAGCGACCCCTGCTGCACCTGCAGCACGTCGCCGGAGACCTGCTGGATACGCTGCGCGATCCCCCAACCGTGCATCGGCTCGAGCGCCAGGGTACGCAGCACGAGCAGGTCGAGGGTGCCCTGCAGGAGGTCGGAACGGCTGTCGGGGGTGGGCATCGGATCCTTTCTCTCTCTCGACGTTCTACAGGAGACTAGAGTCGGTCCTGTAGATTGTCAAGGGGAAGGCGGGGAGGGGGTGCCGGGGACGGCGGCGGGG
>CAZLBJ010000363.1:0-3618 GCA_964557755.1 uncultured Thermoanaerobaculia bacterium | reverse complement strand
ACCCCGCCACCTCCGCCCCTCCCCCCGAAGTTGATGTTGACGTTGTAGTCGACGTTGACGTTCACCCCCAAGGCACCCATCTTGCTACCCCGAGCACCCATGAGCCTCACGCTCGACGCCGCGCACCTGCGCCGGTACAAGGACATCGCCCGGGTGCTGATCCGCCATGGCAACGGCGACTGGGTGAGCCGCGTGGGGCTGGAGCCGATTCTGGCGGAGGACGTCGACGGCGGCGAGGGGGTCGGCGCCGAGCGGGCGAAGGCGGACGAGCTGGCCGCCGACCTCGAGTCGCTCGGCCCGACCTTCATCAAGCTCGGCCAGCTCCTCTCCTCGCGCAGCGACCTGCTGCCGGCGCCCTACCTCGACGCCCTGCGCCGCCTCCAGGACGAGGTCGAGCCGTTCCCCTTCTCCGAGGTCGAAGAGGTGGTGCGCGAGGAGCTCGGCGTGCGCCTGTCGAAGGCCTTCGCCTCCTTCGACAGCCATCCCCTCGCCTCCGCGTCGCTCGGCCAGGTTCACCGCGCCGAGCTGCGCGACGGCCGCCAGGTGGCGGTCAAGGTGCAGCGGCCCGGCGTGCGCGCGCGGGTGGCGGAGGACCTCGAGGCGCTCGCCGACCTCGCCGGCCTGCTCGACCGCCACACCGAGATCGGCCGCCGCCAGCGCTTCGGCGAGGTGCTCGACGAGTTCCGCAAGACGATGGTCGTCGAGCTCGACTACCGCCGGGAGGCCGACCACCTGCGCGCCATCGGCAGCAACCTCGAGCGCTTCGACCGCCTGGCCGTGCCGCAGCCGGTGGACGACTACACCACCGGCCGCGTGCTGACCATGGACTACGTCGCCGGCAGCCGCCTCGACGAGCTGTCGCCGGTGGTGCAGCTCGAGATCGACGGCGAGGCGATCGCCGACCAGCTCTTCGAGGCCTACCTCGATCAGATCCTCGTCGACGGCCTGTTCCACGCCGACCCGCACCTCGGCAACGTGCTGATCACCCGCGACCACCGCCTGGCGCTGCTCGACCTGGGGATGGTCGGCCACGTCACGCCGGTGCTCCAGGAGGCGCTGCTGAAGATCCTGCTCGGCGCCGCCGAGGGGCAGGGCGACGAGGTGGCGCGCCACGTCCTCGAGGTCAGCTCCCACGAGGGCGGCGAGGGCGTCGAGCGCTTCCGCCGCGAGGTCGCCGACATGGTGATGCGGAACCGCGGCGAGTCGCTGCAGCGCCTCGAGCTCGGCCGCGTGGTGCTCGAGCTGGGGCGCCTGGGCGCCGAGCACGGCGTGCGCGTGCCGCCGTCGCTGATGCTGCTCGGCAAGGCGCTGCTCAACCTCGACCACGTCGGCCGCTCCCTGGCCCCCGACTTCGACCCCAACGACGCCATCCGCCGCCACGCCGCGGCGGTGATGAGCCGCCGCATGCGCGGCTCGCTGTCGTCGGGGAGCCTGTTCTCCAGCCTCATCGACGCCAAGGAGCTGGCGGAGGCGATGCCGGGGCGCCTCAATCGCATCCTCGACACCCTGGCCGAGAACCGCCTGCGCGTCGACGTCGACGCCATCGACGAGCACAAGCTGATCCAGGGCCTGCTGAAGATCGCCAACCGCATCACCATCGGCCTGGTGTGCGCCGCCTTCATCGTCGGCGCCGCGCTGCTGATGCGCGTCGAGACCGAGTTCACGGTCCTCGGCTACCCCGGCCTCGCCCTGCTCTTCTTCCTCGCCGCCGTCGCCGGCGGCGCGGCGCTGGTGTGGGACATCCTGAAGAACGACCCCGAGCCGCCGCGGTAGGTCACCTCTCGCGGAGCATTTCGACCAGCGGCGCCAGGAAGCCGAGCGCGTGCTCGAGGCCGCCGGGGCGGTTGCGCGCCAGCCACAGCTCGCGGCGGCGCGCCAACAGGGCGTCGAGGCGGCCCGCCAGCTCGGCGCGCACCGGCGCCGGCACGGCGGACAGCGGCGCCTGCCGCGGCTCGGGCACCGCCAGGCGGGCGAGGCCGAGGTCGCATGCGAAGCCGAGGGCGTCCGCCGCCCACGCCACCTCCGCCGCCACCCGCTCCGCGTCGGGGCGGCCGGGGCGGGCGGTGGCGAAAGCGGCGGCGAAGCCGGCCGCGCAGCGCTCGGCGTGCTCGGCGGCGGCGCGCAGGCCCTCCTCGCCGAGCTCGACGGAGCGGCCCTCGCCCATCGTGCGCCCCGGCTTGAGCAGCAGGTGAAAGAGCGCCGTGCCGTTGACGTTGCCGCCGCCCGCCAGCCGGTAGGTGTCGCCGAGAGCGGCCAACGCCTCGCCGGCGCCGCCGGCCGGATCGTCGAGCAGATCGGCTCCGAGCAGGTGGACGTCGAGCAGGCGGCCGAGCTCGCCGCGCGCCACCGGCCGCTCCGCGTTCCACGCCGCCGCCGCTCCCGCCGCCAGCCCCGGCTCCGAGAACGGCCGCGGCGTCAGGCTGCCGAAGTCGCCCCAGTCGGTGACCAGGCAGCCGGCGGCGCCGGCGTCGCGCCCGGCGGCGGCCGCCTCGGCGACGTTTGCGAGGGCGTTGGTGGTGCGGCCCGCCAGGCTCGTCCAGGCGCTGGTGCCGGGGCAGACGTAGAAGGCCAGCCCCGCGGCGGCGAAGCGCTCCGCCTGCGCGGCGAACGGGTAGCCGGCCTCGTAGCCCCACAGCAGCGCCGTGGCGTCCGCCGGCAGCTCGGGGATCAGCGCCGGCTCCTCGAGCACGATGTCGCCCCAGAACTGGATGCGCCGCCCGCGCTCCGCCGCCAACCGGTGGACGGCGGCGAGGAAGTCGAGGTAGACGCGGTGGCGGCCGCGCCGCTCGCACGCCTCACGGCTGCGGCAGCGCCCGAGGTCGAACGACTCGTCGAGACCGACGTTGAATCGTTCGCTCGTGAAGCAGGGCAGGAGCTGGTCGTAGAGATCGGCCAGGAGGGCGAGCGAGCGGGGGTCGGTGGCGCACAGGCTGAACGGCTCCGGCGCCGGGCTCAGCGGGTGGCTCCACGGGTGCTCGACCCCCTCGGGGCACTCGGCGAGCGGCCGGTACCCGGGGTGGACGAGCCAGCGGTGGAAGTGGCCGAAGCTGTTCTGGTTGGGCACCAGCTCGACGGCGCGGGCGCGGCAGTAAGCGTCGAGCTCGCGCACCTCGTCCGGCGTCAGCGGGCTGGCGTCGCGCCACACCGTCTCGTGGCCGCGGTAGGCGAAGCTGTGCTCCATGTAGAGCTGGAGCTGGTTGACCTTGAAGCCGGAGACGAGGTCGACCAGGCGGCGCAGCTCGTCCATCGTCGGCACGCGGTCGCGGGCGACGTCGAGCAGGACGCCGCGGTGGCGGAGGTCGGGGCGGTCGTCGACCTCCAGCGCGGGGAGCGGGAAGGCGCTCCCGTCGAGTCGCTGCGCAGCCAGGGCCGCGCCGCCCGCGAGGCGCAGCCACTGCAGCAGCGTCGAGACGCCGTGGAGGAGGCCGGCGGCGTCGGCGGCGGCGAGGTCGACGCCGGCCGGCGACACGCGCAGGCGGTAGGACTCGGGCGGCGCGCCGGCCGCGGCGCCCTCGACGGCGAGGCGGAGGCCGGCGGTGGCCGGCGCGTCGACGCGCCGCAGCGGCAGGCCGCGGGCGGCGAAGGCGCCCTCGAGGCGCGCCGCGGCGGTGACCGCCA
>CAZLBJ010000362.1:0-7725 GCA_964557755.1 uncultured Thermoanaerobaculia bacterium | reverse complement strand
CGGCCGGCGCTGCACCCGCTGGCGGTGGCCGCCGTCGCCGCCGCCGGGGTGGGGGAGCTCACCGCCGCGCGCCTGCTCTCCAACCTCTCGGCGGCGGCGCTCGCCTGGCTTGCGTGGTGGCTCGGCCGGCGGCTGGCGGGGCCGCCGGCGGGATGGCTGGCCTTCGCCCTCGCGGCGGTCAACCCGAACCTGTGGATCCTCGGCCAGCACGTCACCACCGACATGCCGTTCGCGGCGCTGGCCGCGGCGGCGCTGGCGGCGGGCCTGGCCTACCTCGAGAGGCCGGGCTGGCGGCCGGCGCTGGTGGTGGGCGCCGCCCTCGGCCTCGCCACCTTCACGCGCGCCAACGGCCTCTTCCTGCTGCCGCCGCTGGCGCTCGCCTGGTTCCTGGCGCCGCGGCGGCCGGAGGGCCGGGCGGGGCGGCGGCTCGGGCACCTGGCGGCGGCGGCAGGGCTGGCGGCGGCGGTGCTGGCGCCGCACTTCGCGCTGCGGGCGGCGGCCTTCGGCGACCCCTTCCACGACGAGAACTGGAAGAACCTCGCCTTCAAGCTCTACGGCTTCCCCGACTGGTCGTACCTCGAGCGGGTGCCGTTCGCCGGCCCCGGCGAGCTGCTGGCGGCGGACCCGGGCCTGGTGGTGCGCGGCTTCGCCGCCGAGCTGTGGCGCTTCCTCGCCGGCGGCGGGCTGGCGCAGCTGCTCGGCACGCCGCTCCACGCCCTGCTGCTCGCCGCCGGCGCCGCCGCGGCGATCGCCGCCGGCGGCGCCGTCCGCCGCCGCGCCCGGTGGGTGCGGTTCGCCGCCGCGGCCTTCCTCGCCGCCGTCGCCGCCACCTTCTTCACCTGGGGCCGCCTGCTGCTGGTGCTGCTGCCGCTCGGCACCGCGCTGGCGGCGGCGCCGTGGGGGCGGCAGGTGCGGGGCGTGCTGCTCGCCCCGGAAGGCCGGACGGCCGCCGTCCTGCGCCGGGCCGGCGAGTGGGGGGCCCGGTTCTCGCTCGGCTGGGGCGCGCGCAAGACACTCAGCCTGGCGGTGTGGGGAGCGGCGGCGGCGGCTTTCCTGGTCCTGCTGCTGGCCGCCAAGACTTTCGTCTTCCGCCTGCCGGCCTTCGTCGAGCGCCACCCGTACGCCACGGTCGAAGCGCTACGGGAGCTCGAGGCGGCGACGCCGCCCGGCACCGTCCTCGCCGGCACCTCGCCGTTTCTCGACCGCTACGTCGACCGCCCCTACCTCTACGTCCCCGACGCCTTCGGCCCCGAGCTCGCCGACCCGGCCCTCTACTACGCCAGGCTCCGCGGCCTCCTCGCGGCCGCCGGCGCCGCCTACCTGGTCGCCGACCCCGTCGACCTCCGCGACCGCCCCGAGTCGCTGCTCGCCGGCGAGCCGCCGGTACCCTGGCTGGAACCGGCGGGAGGCTCCGGCGGGGCTCGGGCCTGGCGGATCAGGCCTCGAGGCCGGGCCTCGCCGTAGAGATTCAGAAGGTGGCGCACTCGCCGGCGCCCCAGTCCAGGACGTAGTAGCCGTTCCCCGAGTCGTACACGGAGAAGGCGGAGCCGCAGTACTGGCGGTTGTTGCCCGGCTTGCGCGGCACCACGATCGAGGCGTGGGAGTCGTAGACCAGGGTGCCGACGTGGCCCGGGCTGCCGGAGAGGCTGGTGGAGTAGATCGGGCCGTCACAGGTGACGTCCACGTCGATCTGGACGTCGCCGGAGCCGGTGAGGGAGAAGGTGAAGTCGTAGTCGCAGGCGAAGGCGGTGGGGGCGGCGGCGGCGAGGAGGATCGACACCAGGACCAGGGCCAGGGCGCGCAGGGTGCGGACGGGGATCGCGGGCATGCTTCGTCTCCAGGTTCGGGTGGATCAGGATGCGGATCGGCTGGGCGGCTGCACTCCTTTCAGTGCTCCTGACAACGCTTTAGGGGACAGCGGTCAGTCGACGGTGATCGGGCCGGCTTCGGCGCCCGGCATATTAGACTGCGCCGGTGACGGTCCCGGGCTTGTGGGAGGAGCTCTCCCGGAAGCTGCGCACCAGTGCGCCCTATCGCGCCCTCCTCGCGGGGCCGGTGGAAGTGGTGCGCCTGCCGGTGCCGGCGGCTGCGTGGGCGATGACGCTGCTCGCCGAGGACCTCGGGCGGCCGCAGCTCGTGGTGGTGCCGCACGAGTCCGACGCCCAGGCGTGGCTCGAGGCGGCGCAGCTCTTCGCCGGCGGCGGCCGCGGCGGCGACGGCGGCGCCGGTGCCGTGTACTTCCCCGGGCCGCCGCTCACCCCCTACCAGGAGACCGAGGTGTCGCTGCAGGTGCGCGCCCAGGAGGCGGTGGCGCTCGAACGCTTGCTCGGCGACCGCCGCGCCCTGCTGGTCACCACACCGCGCGCCCTCTTCCGCCGCCTGCCCACCGCCGAGGCCTTCCGCGCCGCCGCCGTCGCCGTGGCGCCCGGCGAGGAGCTGCCGCTGGAGCTCTTGCTCGACCACCTCCTCGACCATGGCTACCGGCGCAGCGACCTGGTGGTCGAGGTGGGCGACGTGGCGGTGCGCGGCGGCATCCTCGACGTCCACCCGCCGGGCTGGGACGACCCGGTGCGCATCGAGCTGTTCGGCGACACGGTGGAGACGGTGCGCCGCTTCGACGCCCGCTCGCAGCGCAGCCAGGAGACGCTCGACGGCCTGCGCCTGCTGCCGCTGACCCTGTTCCCCTCCGGGCCGCGGCAGGCCGAGCGGCTGGCCGAGGCGCTCGCCGGCCTCGCCGGCGACAAGCTCACCCCGGAGGCCGCCGGCCACCTGGCGGCGCTGCGCGAGCAGGGCGAGTTCCCCGGCTGGACGCAGTACCTGCCGCTCCTCGCCCGCGACACCGCGTCGCTGTTCGAGCTGATGACGGCCGTCGCCGGCGGCACCGCCGCCTCGTCCGACGGCGGGCCGCTGGTCGTCGCCGTCGACCCGGGCGCCCTTTCCGCCGAGGCCGAGCACCACGCCGAGACGTTGGAGGCCGACCACGCGGCGCGCCGCAACCACCACAAGCTGGTGGCGCCGCCCGACGCCCTGGAGGAGCCGCTCGACCGCGTCGAGGCGGTGCTCGCCGCCGCCCGCGTGCGCGTCGGCGGCCTGATCCTGCACCAGGGGCGGGCGGCGGCCGGCCAGGTCGACTTCGCGGCCACCACCACCGACCTCTTCCAGGGCCAGCTGCCGCGCTTCCCGCAGGAGGTGGCCACCGCCCGCGACCGCGGCGACCGCGTGGTGGTGCTGGTGGCGCCCGGCCACCGCCGCCGCATCGAGGAGCTGCTCGAGGCGCGCGACGTGCCGGTGGCCGGCCTCGACCCCGGCGGCGGCGTCGAGATCGTCGAGGGCGAGCTGGCACGCGGCTTCCGCCTGCCTGCCGCCGGCGTCTCGCTGTACGGCGAGCAGCAGCTCCTGCCGCGCGCCAAGCCGCAGGAGCCGGCCGGCCGGCGGCGCACCCGCTACGGCCCCTTCGTCTCCAGCCTGCGCGACCTCAAGGTCGGCGACTACGTGGTGCACAGCGACCACGGCATCGGCCAGTACTTGGCGCTGCGCCGCCTCGGCGGCAGCGACGGCGCCGCCGAGCTGCCGCCCTCGCTCGCCGGCATGGGCGGCGGTGCGCCGGTCGAGACCGAGGTGATGGAGATCTCCTACGCCGGCGGCAAGCGCCTGCTGGTGCCGCTCTCGCGCCTCGACCTGGTGCAGAAGTTCAGCGGCATCGAGGGCGTCGCGCCGCGCCTCGACGCGCTCGGCGGCACGTCGTGGAACAAGACCAAGTCGCGGGTCAAGAAGAGCCTGCGCGACATGGCCGGCGAGCTCCTCAAGCTCTACGCCGAGCGCCAGGTCTCCGAGGCGCCGGCGCTGCCCGGGGACAGCGACCTGATGCGCCAGTTCGAGGCCGCCTTCGCCTACGAGGAGACCCCCGACCAGCTCGATGCGATCGCCGCCATCCAGCAGGACCTCGAGGGCACGCGGCCGATGGACCGCCTGCTGTGCGGCGACGTCGGCTACGGCAAGACCGAGGTCGCCATGCGCGCCGCCTTCAAGGCGGTCGACGGCGGCTGGCAGGTGGCGGTGCTGGCGCCCACCACCATCCTCGCCGACCAGCACCTCGAGACCTTCCAGCGGCGCTTCGAAGGCTTCGCGGTGACCATCGAGATGGTGTCGCGCTTCCGCTCCGCGGCGGAGATCAAGGAGACGGCGAAGCGCGTCGCCGAGGGCAAGGTGGACATCCTGGTCGGCACCCACCGGCTGCTGTCGAAGGACATTCGCTTCCAGCGCCTCGGTCTCGTCGTGGTCGACGAGGAGCAGCGCTTCGGCGTCGCCCAGAAGGAGCGCCTCAAGCAGCTCAAGAAGAACGTCCACGTGCTCGCCATGTCGGCGACGCCGGTGCCGCGCACGCTCCAGCTCTCGCTGGCCGGCGTGCGCGACATGTCGGTGATCGAGACGCCGCCCAAGGACCGCATGGCGGTGGAGACGGCGATCGTCCCCTTCGACGCCCAGCTCGTGCGCGAGGCCGTCGAGTACGAGCTCGAGCGCGGCGGCCAGGTGTACTACGTCTACAATCGCGTCGAGACCATCGAAAAGATGCTCGCCCACCTGCGCGAGATCGTGCCGCGGGTGCGGGTGACGGTGGGCCACGGCCAGCTCGAGGACGGCGAGCTCTCCCGCCGCATGCACGCCTTCACCGCCGGCGAGTACGACCTTCTGCTGGCGACGACGATCATCGAGAACGGCATCGACATCCCCAACGTCAACACCATGATCGTCCACCGCGCCGACCGCTTCGGGTTGTCGCAGCTCTACCAGCTCCGCGGCCGTGTCGGGCGCAGCAGCCAGCTCGCCTACTGCTACCTGATGGTGCCCAGCGACCGCGTGCTCAGCGAGGACGCGCGCAAGCGGCTGGCGGCGCTGCGCGAGTTCACCGACCTCGGCGCCGGCTTCCGCATCGCCGCCCGCGACCTCGAGATCCGCGGCGCCGGCAACCTGCTGGGCGCCGAGCAGAGCGGCCACATCGCGGCGGTGGGCATCGAGACGTACCTCAAGATGCTCGAGGAGACGGTGCGCGAGATGCGCGGCGAGGCGGTGCCGGAAGCGCCGTCGACGGCGATCGACCTGCCGGTGCCGATGTCGATCCCCGACGACTACGTCTCCGACCCCAATCTGCGCATGGAGACCTACCGCGCCATCGTCTCCGGCGAGCGCAGCGACGAGGAGGTGCTCGCCGAGCTCACCGACCGCTTCGGCTCGCCGCCGGAAGCGGTGCGCACGCTGCTCGAGGTGGCGCGCGTCAAGCGCATGGCCGAGGCGCTGCGCGTGCAGTCGATCGGTAGCCACAAGGGCGAGCTGGTGATCCGCCTGCGCCAGGACGCGCGGGTCGACGTCGACCGCCTGGTGGCGATGGTCGAGCGCCAGGCCGGCGTCGCCTTCAGCCCCAGCGGCGTGCTGACGGTGCGCGCCGAGGGGGGTCTCTTGGCCACCGCCCGGCGCACGCTCGAGGAGCTGGCGGCGTGAGGCGCCGGGCGCCGGCGGCCGCGGCGGTCTTTGCGGCCCTGCTCGCTGCCCTGCTCGCCGCCTGCAGCGAGGCGCCGCCGCCGCCGTCGCCGGAGGTGGTGGCCGAGATCGACGGCCGGCCGGTGCGCTACGAGCAGTTCGAGGCCTACGTCGAGCGCGCCCTCGGCGAGCCCGGCGACAGCCTGGGCAGCGACGTCCTCACCCAGCTCTTCGACCAGTTCCTCGAGGAGCGCCTGCTGGCGATGCTGGCGGTCGACCGCGGCCTCTTGCCGGCGGGCGCCGCCGAGGGCCGCGCCGGCCGCCGCCGCGCCGTCGACCTGCTGCTCGCCGGGGCGGACGGCGGCGACCCGGAGGCGGCCGCGCCGGCGGCGCTGCGCGCCTGGTACGGGGCGCACCGCGACCGCTTCCAGCGCCCGGCCCGCGTGCGCCTGCGCCAGCTCCTGGTCGAGGACCGCGCGGCGGCCGAGCGCGCCGTCGAGCAGGTGCGCGCCGGCGCCGACTTCGCCGCCGTCGCCCGCCGCCTGGCCGACGACCCGGGCACCGCGGCGACCGGCGGCTCGCTGGGCGAGCTCAGCCGCGAGGACGTGCCGCCGGCCTTCGCCGAGGTCATCTTCGCCCTCGCGCCGGGGGAGGTGAGCCCGGTGGTGGAAGCCGAGTACGGGTTCCACGTGTTCCAGGTGACGGAGACGCTGCCCGCGGAGGTGCTCCCCTTCGACGAGGTGCGCGACGACGTCGCGCGGGCGGTGCGCCGCGAGCAGGCCGACCGCCGCCTCCGCGAGCTGGCCGACGAGGCCCGCCGACGCTATGATGTGTCGGTTTGGGACCGCAACCTGCCGTTCAACTACCGGGGTATCCACTTTGCCGAAGCCGGTTGACCGCACGAAGTCCGTCCCCGCGATCGCCGCGGCGCTGCTGACCGCCGTCCTCGCCGCCGCGGCGCCGGCGCAGGAGCTGGTGAACCGCGTGGTGATCCGCGTCAACGACCGCATCGCCACCCTGCACGACTACCAGGAGCGGGTGGCCGAGCGCGTCGAGCAGATCTCGCTCACCGACCGGCCGCTGGCCGACCGCCGCGGCGCGATCGCCGAGGCGCCGGAGCAGGTCTACAACGAGATGCTCCAGGAGCTGCTGCTGCTTTCGCGCGCCGACCAGGCGGGCATCGTCTACACCGAGGACGAGATCGACGCCCAGGTGGTGCGCATCCGCGAGAGCTACGGCATCGAGAGCGACGAGCAGTTCAGCCAGGCGCTGGCCAGCCAGCGGCTCGACGAGCGCGGCTTCCGCGAGCAGGTGGTGACGGGCATGCGCATCCAGGATCTGCTCGGCCGCGAGGTGCGCAGCCAGCTCGACGTCGGCGAGGAGCTGGCGCGCGCCTTCTACCGCGACCACCCGGAGGTCTTCATGGCGCCGCAGCGCCTGCGGCTGCGCGAGCTGGTGGTGCTCGACGACAGCGCCCTGGCCGCCGACGAGCGGCTGGCCCTGGCACAGTCGCTGCGCGACGACCTGGCGGCGGGCGACGGCGTCGTCGAGGCGCGCCTCGGGAGTCTCGAGGCGGGCACGGTGAGCAGCCTGATCGACCTCGGCTGGGTGACCGGCGGCGACCTGGCGCCGGAGATCCAGGCGGCGGTGTGGGAGCTCCAGCCGGGCGCGGTCTCGGCGCCGACCGAGGGACGGGGCGGCCTGCACGTGGTGCAGGTCCTCGAGCGCGAGGAGGAGCGTCTGCGGCCCTTCGCCGAGGTCGCCGAGGAGGCCGAGAACCGGGCCGGCGGCATCGCCTTCAACGAGGCGATGCGGG
Source organism: uncultured Thermoanaerobaculia bacterium (assembly GCA_964557755.1). GTDB lineage: Bacteria > Acidobacteriota > Thermoanaerobaculia > Multivoradales > JBCCEF01 > CAZLBJ01. The sequence goes on along the minus strand of CAZLBJ010000362.1, from coordinate 434 downwards.
AGTACATGCAGAAGCTCGAGCGCCAGTCGTACGTCGACCTCGCCCCGCCGCCCGAGGCCGCCGATTTCCGCAGCACCACCCCCGAGGCCCTCCCCGCCCTCGCCCAGCCCGCGGCCGGCGCCGAGACCGAGGCCGAGCTCGAAGCCGAGGCGGCCGCCGCCCCAGACCCCGAGGGCGACTCCGCGTCGAGCGCCCCGCCACCCGAAGACATCACCCCGCCTCCGACCGAACCCACCGACGGTCCCTGACGTTCCCCGGGTCAACCCCCTGACGTCAACTTCGGGGGGGAGGGGCGTTGGTGGCGGGGTGGGGTGGGTCCCCGCGCAGGGAACAGCGCGCTACTGCTCGGACTCCAACCGGGGGCGCGCTTCGGCTTCCACGGGCCGCCATCGGCATCGGACTCCGAAGGGCATGGCGCTTGGCCCGTTCCAGAC
>CAZLBJ010000361.1:0-4254 GCA_964557755.1 uncultured Thermoanaerobaculia bacterium | reverse complement strand
CGCGCCCTGGTCGCCTGCCCGCCGGCCCAGGCCGAGCGCGTCCTCGCCCGCGCCGAGCGCGCCGGCGTGCCGGCCCGCGACGTCGGCGAGGTGGGCGGCGCCGAGCTCACGATCCGCTACGACGGCGGCCGCCTCCGCCTCACCGTCGCCGGCCTCCACCGCGCCTGGAGCGAGGCGCTGCCGCGGGCGCTCGGGGAGTGAGCGCCCGCGGCGGACGGGCCTTCAGACGTCAGAGGGGATCGCGTGGTCGCAGCCGTAGGTGGCTGCGCATGCCCTCCCTCAGCCGCCGCCGGAGCCGCCGCCGTCGTGCGGAGCCGGGATGTCGGTGGTGCCGGTCGAAATGCTCTCCTTGCCCACGCCGGGCCGCTCGACAGTCCAAGGGCGGTCAGGCCCTGTCCACTTCCCGTCGGCCCGGTACTCCAGGTAATCGTCGAGCTGCCGGCCCACCTCGTCCAGCGAGGCGAGAGACCGGACCAGGGTGGCCATCAGCACGTAGTCCTTTTTGACGCTGACGTGTCCCAGGATCTTGTGCAGGTAGACATAGTCGTAGCCGAGCCGGTCCCGCACGCTCTGGACGCACTGCCACGCCGGCCGGAGACCGCTGGGGCTCTCGTTCCCGTTCATCTCGTCCTCCCTTCGTCGAAGTCATCGAAGCGCCGCCGTGGCGGCCGTGGAATCCATGGCCTGAAAGCCGTCGGTGGGCGAAAGTGTTTAGATCCTCATCCCTGCACCACGAATCCGGCCCACTGCGCCGGCGGCCGGCCCGCCGCCGCCAACTCCCGCTGCGCCGCGGCGAGGGCCGCGGCCGGCTCCAGGCCGGCGGCGAGCAAGTGGTGGTAGAAGCGCCCCATAAGCTCGGCGCTGGCGGCGTCGCCGACGTCCCACAGGCTGACCAACACCCGGCCGGCGCCGGCGGCGAGGAAGGCGCGCCCGATCCCGAGCATCCCTTCCCCCCGCACCTGCTTGCCGAGGGCGGTACGGCAGGCGGAGAGGACCACCAGGTCGGCTCCGAGGTCGAGCTCGAGCACCTCGGCCGCGGTCAGGTCGCCGTCGAGCGGCCGGCCCCGGGCGTCCCACCGCGAGAGCAGCAGGGCGCTCTCCTCGGGACGCACCTGGTCGGCGACGCCGTGCACCGCCAGGTGGATCACGTGGTGGCTGGCCGCCGCGGCGGCGACGGCGGCCGGCCGGGCTTCGAAGCCGAGGTGCAGGTCGACGCCGGCCGCGTTGCTCGCCGCTCCGGCCGCCGCGGCGACCGCCGCCGCCTCGCGTGCGCTGCCGGCCAGCCGCCGCGGTGCCGCAGTGCCGTCTTCGGTGGACGCGGCACGGTCCCCGAGTCGAGGGTCGGAGGCGGCGTAGACGGGGTCCGCGAACACCGCGATCCTCGTTGCGGCAACGGTGCCCTCGGTACCCGATCCGGCTCGGGCACGGAGTGCGGCGAGCGTCGCCGACGGCGGTTGGGTGACGACACGGCGGGCGACGAGAGGCGCGGCGCGGGAGCACTCGACGCCCGGCTCCGGCAGCGCGGCGAACGGCAGGGCGGCGACGGCACCGTCGCCGACGACCACCAGCCGCCGGGCGCCGGCGAGCCGCGCCGCCGCCGGCGAGAGCAGCCGCCGCGACGCCTCGCACGCGGCGCTCGCGGCGCCCCGCCGCCCCTCGCCGCGGTGGCTCAGCGCCAGCAGCCGGCGCGCACGCTCCGCCACCGCCTCGAGGACGCGCCTCGGCGGCAGCTTCCAGGTGGCGAGGCCGTCGGCATCGAGCAGCCACAGGTGGCTGGCTTCCTCGCCCAGCTTGTAGGCGAGGACCGCGGTGCCCGGTGTCGCGAGGCGGCGGCGCACCTCGGCGGCGCCGAGGGGCGGTGGTGGGGACGCGGCCTCGTCGCCGGTTCCCGATCGCAGGTCGAGGAGCGTCCGCGCCCGCGAGCGCTCGGCGACCAGGAACGCGGCAGCGTCGTGGCCGGCGGCGGCGTCGCTTCGGTGGAGCTCGAACAGCAGATCCACCGTCGACTCGTAGTGCTGCTGCACGGTGGCGAACCAGTCGGTGCGCAGCGCCGGATCGTCCGGGCGGGTGCGGTGCGACTCGAACAGGTCGAGCGCCTCGTAGGCGAGCTCCAGCGCTCCCTCGGGGTCGCCCAGCCGCCGGTGGCTGACGGCGAGGTCGGCGAGCACCGCGGCGCGGCCGGCCGAGTCCTCCAGTTGCCGGTACAGAGCGAGGGCGCGCCGTTGACGCTCGGCGGCTTCGCGGGAGGCGCCGAGAGCGCTCTCCAGGGCCGCCAGGTTGCGTTGCGTCACGGCTTCGACACGCAGCTCCGTCGCGCCTGGCTGCCGCCCGCCGGCGTCCCCCTCCCCAGGGTCGAGTGGCGCGCCGAGGGACGCCAGGGCGCAGCGGTAGGCGGCGGCCCCGGCCAGCGGCTCGCCGCGGCGCCACCAGGCGAGACCGAGCTGCGATGCCGTCACCGCCCAGCCGGTCCTTCCGGCGCGGTGGTCGCGCCGCGCCAGCACCCGGCGCAGGTGGCTCACCGTGCCCGGATCGCCGCGCAGCAGCAGCACGACGCCCAGCTTGTCGAGCGCCACCGCCGCCTGCGCCGCGTCGCCAGCCTCCTCCCAGCGCTCGGCGGCCTCGCTTAGCTCGGTGGTGGCGGCGTCGGTGCGCCCCAGGGAGAGCAGCAGCACGCCGAGGTTGTGGCGGCTCTGCGCCTCGCCGCCGGCGTCGCCCGCGGCGATCGCGAAACGGATGGCCTTCGCGTACGCCTCCATCGCCTGCTGCGGGTAGCCGTCGAGCTGCCAGGCGTGGCCGAGGTTGTGGAGGACCTGAGCGGTGCCGGCGACGTCGCCGGGCAGCGAGCGGCGGTACAGGCGGAGGGCTTCCGAGAAGGCGTCGCGGGCGGCGGCCAGCCGGCCGGCCTCGAACAGGATGCTGCCGCGCGTGGTCAGTGCCACCGCCCGGCGCGGCACGGCGCCGGCGGCGGCGTAGGACTCCGCGGCTCCAGCGGCGAGCGCCTCCGCCCGCCGCCAATCACGGGCTCGCACCGCCAGCAGCGCCATCCGGTGGTCGGCCTCGCCGGCGAGGAAGGAATCGGCGAGCGCCTCCGCCCGACGCCGCACCTCCTCGAAGCCGGCGGCCGCCTCGTCGCCGCGTCCGGCGTAGCGGGCCGAGTCGGCGGCGTGGAGGATGGCGTGGGCCGCCGCGGAGGCACGGTCGGCATCGGCTGCCGGGCGCCGCGTGGCCGAAGCGAGGGCGTAGGTGCCCGCGTCGTCTCCGAAGGCCTCGACCCGCAGCTGGTGCGCCCCGGCGGCGGCGGCGACGATGCGCACCACCTCCTCGCCCCAGTCGGCGAACGGGGTGTCGACCTCAACGAGCTGCCGGCCTGCCGGGTCGAAGAGGCGGACCACGACGTCGACGCCGCGCTGGTCGACCCGCAGGTCGAGCAGGTCGCCCGCCGCCGCGTCGACGAGGACCTCGTCGCAGGCGCCGGCGGCCAGCTCGACGGGCCGGGGCGGGGCGCCGGCGGCCGGGGCCGGGAGGTGGCGGCAGGCCGGAGAAGCGCTTTCGGCCGGTGGCCCCGGCGCAGGGGAGCGGAGGTCGCTGGCGACTGGGGACGGTGCCGCCGGCTCGGCGGAGGGCGCGCAGGCGGCGAGGAGGACGACGAGGAGCGCCGGAACGGCGGGCGCGCGGCGGTGCGGCGGAGACCCGGCCCCGGCGGCGCGCCTCACCGCGGTGCGGGCTCCAGGCGGTAGGTCGCCAGCACGCGGCGCTCGGCGCCGCCGAGGAGACGCACCGACGCCGGCCCGGCCTCCAGCACCTCCGCCGGCACCGCGGCGCGCAGGGTGCCGTACGGCTCCGTCGGTTCGAGACCGGTGACCGTCCAGGTGCCCTCGCCGCTCTCGAGCTCCAGGGCGTAGCTGACATAGGCGCCCGGCTCCTCCGGCGTCACCACCAGCACCACCACGCCGCCTCCGCCGGCCGCCGGCACCGGCACCGCGTCGCCGGCGCCGTCCGCCGTCTCGCTGCGCGTCGCCGCGTCGAGGTAGACGAGGGGGACGTTGGCCTGCGGCGCCGCGGCGCCGCGCAGCCGCGCCACCTCGACGCCCAGGCCGACGCTCAGCACCAGCATGGCGGCGGCGGCGAGCCACGGCGCCCAGGCGGGCACGCGGGACCGCCGGGCCGCCCCGGCGGCGGACGGCGGCGCGGCGGAGCGGGGCCTGCCGCGGCAGGGCAGCACCTCGTGCTCGCCGCCGTCCTCCGGCAGGCGGG
>CAZLBJ010000360.1:0-6268 GCA_964557755.1 uncultured Thermoanaerobaculia bacterium | reverse complement strand
ACGAGCTGATCGCCGACCGCCGGCGCGAGGCCGCGGATGAGTGAGGCGGTCTGGGACGCTTCGGCGCTCCTGGCGCTGCTCGGCGAAGAGCCGGGAGCCGACGAGTTGGTGCCGTTGCTGCCCTCGGCGGCGATGAGTGCGGTGAACCTCTCGGAGGTCGCCGCCAAGCTGCTCGAGCGCGGCATGCCGTCCGACGAGTGCCGGCAGGTCCTCGGCGGCCTGCCGCTGGAGATCCACGCCTTCGACGAGGACATGGCCTTCGCCGCGGCGGCACTGCGGCCGTCGACCCGGAGCCTGGGCCTGTCCTTCGGCGACCGTGCCTGCCTCGCCCTGGCGCTCGGTCTGCGCCGGCCGGTGTTGACGGCCGACCGGGCGTGGCGGGACCTCGACCTCGACGTGCCCGTCCGACAGGTCCGCGGATCGCTGTGAGAGGATCACCGCCGTGAGTGAATCGGCGACATCTCCTGCAACCGAGAACTTCGAGCGCCGCGGCGTAGGGAACCCGCGCATCGTCGACCTGGTGACCGAGGACCGCGGGCGCGGCGAGGTGGTGTTGGCGCTGCTCGAGCCGCGGCGGTGGACGGGCGGCGCCGAGCAGCTCGCCGAGCACGAGGAGAAGCTCAACGCCTACTTCGGCTACGTCCTCGACGGCCACCTCGCGCAGCAGTACCCGCAGTACCGCGACAAGCCGGTGCGCGTCGAGCTGCGCTGCGCCGAGGAGCCCGGCGTCGCCGAGCGCCCCTTCCTCGCCGCCGTCACCCGCTTCTGCACCGAGCATGGCCTCCGCTTCGCCGTCGTCGTCACCCCCGACCCCCTCGGCACCCCGGCGCCGTGGGAAGCCGGCGAGCCGCCCGGCTAGCCGACCTCCCGCACCTCCTCGGCCGCCGCCGGCGGCGCCGTCAGCGACGGCTCCCGCGTCTCGTAGACCTCCTCGACGGCGTCGAGGCCGTACTGGATCGTGCGGGAGATCGATCCCTGAAGGTCCGCCAGGGTGAGCTCGGCGGCGGCCGGGTCGGTGCTCAGGTGCTGGAGGCAGATGCGGTCGAGGGTGGCGAGCGCGAAGCGTAGCTCGTCGAGGCCGAAGCCCTGGTCGCAACGGTGCTCGGCGAGGTCGCGGCAGTAGGTCATGAAGACGCCCTTCTCGCGCGTGCGCACCGCGGTCGCCAGGGTGTGCAGGACGAGCCGGTGGTGCCACAGGTGGTTCTCCTCGCTGAGGCGCTGGTAGTGCGGCAGGCGGCGGCCGGCGGCGTGGGTGAGGGCGGCGGTGAAGTCGGCGGCGATCGCCTCCTGATGGGCGGCGAGCAGGCTGTAGATGCGCAGGTTCGGGTGCAGCCCGCGCTGCTCCATGGCGCGGTTGCGGCGCAGCCACTCGACCGGGTCGCTGGTGCGGTTCTCGAGCAGGAAGGGGATGCGGGCGAGCACCTCCAGGCGCGCCCGCGGCTGCCAGCCGAGACGGCGGCGGGTGCGGCGCGCGTCGGCGGTGAGGCGCAGGTCGACGTAGCGGCCCATCCACGGCCGCTCGAAAGGGCGCTGGCCGAGCGCCCGGCCGGTCCAGTCGCGCAGGTGGAGGCCGGCGGCGGCCAGCGGCTTCGGCACGTGCACGGCGCCCAGCGGCTGCCCGAAGTGGCAGGCGGTGGCGGCGTCGAAGAGCTGCTGGTGGCTGGTGGCGCCGTCGGGGCTCGCCAGCAGCACCTCGCCGCGCTCGAGGTCGTCCATGCGCTCGAGCACCCGGCGCACGAAGAAGGCGGCGTCGCGCACATGCAGGTAGGGGAGCGCCGAGTCGCCGCGGCCGCCGAGGATGCGGCGGTTCCAGCGCCGCGACAGCCAGGTGTCGAGGAAGACGAACAGCGGCGGGTACTCGCACCAGTCGGAGAACAGCGCCGCGAAGCGCACGATCGCCGACGGCACGCGGTCGGCGAACTCGGCGAGGACGGCCTCGCCGCGCCGCTTGGACACCGCGTAGGGGTGCTCGCCATCGGCCGGCGAGCGCTCGTCGACGACGCCGCCGGGGGGCGGAAAGCGGCAGGCGGCGAGCGAGCTGGCGAAGACGAAGCGGCGCACGCCGAGCGGCGCGCAGCCCGCCAGCAGGTTGCGCAGGCCGCCGACGTTGGTGCGCGCGTACTCGGGGTGGTAGTCGCCGGTGAAGTCGTAGTAGGCGGCGAGGTGGACGACCGCGGTCACCCCGCCGTCGCCGGCGAGGCCGCGGCAGAAGGCGCCGGTGGCGTCGCCGTCAGCGAGGTCGAGCTGGTGCCAGCGGACGTTCTCGTGCCGCGGCGCCCGGCTCTCGCCCTGCGAGCGCAGGTCGACCGCCTCGATGCGCCACGCAGGCGCCAGCAGCTCGAGCAGCCGCTGGCCGACGAAGCCCGAGGCCCCCGTGAGGACCAGTCGCGGAAGTGGCTGCGGCATCGACCTCCCCCGACTCCGCACCGTACCGCCGCCGGCCGCCGCGGGCACCACCCCCGAGGGCGGCCCCCGCCCGCCGGGCGGGCGGGAATGGCGGCCCGGTGCCGGCGGTTGCACAGTGCGCCGCTTGTACATTCGACGCATTCGTGCGAAGGTACGCCCTTCGCCGCGTCACCGCGGCGGCCACTGCCCGAACGGCAGCCTCCCGGCAGTCTCCCGTTCCCCATCCCAACATCCCGCCGGAATGATTCGCGGTGCGCACCGCCCGGTGGCCGTTCGTCCGCAGAAGAAGGAAAGGTCTATACCATGAGTTTCGACCAACTCGGTCTGAACGCCCCGTTGCTGCGCGGCGTCGCCGATCTCGGTTTCACCGAGCCGACCCCCATCCAGCGCGCCGCCGTGCCGCCCGCCCTCGCCGGGCGCGACGTCATCGCCTGCGCGATGACCGGCAGCGGCAAGACCGCCGCCTTCGTGCTGCCCCTGCTGCAGCGCCTGTCGAGCGGCCCGCGCGGCGTCACCCGCGCCCTCGTCCTCACCCCGACGCGCGAGCTCGCGGCGCAGGTCCACGCCAGCCTGCGCGACCTCGGCCGCCACGCCGGGGTGCGCTCGGCGGAGGTCTTCGGCGGCGTCGGCCAGGTGCCGCAGGCGCGCGCCCTGCGTTCGGGCGTCGAGGTGGTGGTCGCCACCCCGGGGCGCCTGCTCGACCACATGGGCCAGGGCAACACGCGCTTCGACGCCATCGAGGTGCTGGTGCTCGACGAGGCCGACCGCATGCTCGACATGGGCTTTTTGCCGGACGTGCGGCGCATTCTCTCGGCGCTGCCGCGCCGGCGCCAGACGCTGCTCTTCTCGGCCACCCTGCCGCCGCCGGTCGTCGCCCTGAGCCGCGACTTCCTGCACGACGCGGTGCGCCTCGACGTCGAGCGGCCGGCGGCGCCGGCCACCGGCGTCACGCAGACGGTGATGCCGGTACCGCAGACCGCGAAGCCGCGCCTGCTGCTCGAGCTGCTGCGCGGCGGCCAGGTCGAGACCGCGCTCGTCTTCACCCGCACCAAGCACCGCGCCAACCGCCTGGCCGACTTCCTCGACAAGCACGGCGTCGCCTGCGAGCGCATCCACGGCAACCGCAGCCAGGGCCAGCGCCAGGCGGCGCTGGCGGCCTTCAAGGCCGGCCGCCTGCAGGTGCTGGTGGCGACCGACGTCGCCTCCCGCGGCATCGACGTCGAGGCGCTGCCGCACGTCGTCAACTTCGACGTGCCGGGGCAGCCGGACGACTACATCCACCGCGTCGGCCGCACCGCGCGCGCCGGCGCCACCGGCCACGCGCTGACCTTCGCCGCGCCGGAGGAGGAGGCGGAGCTGCGGGCGATCGAGCGCGCCGTCGGCCGGAAGCTCGAGCGGCGCCGCCTCGACGGCTTCGACTACGCCGCCAAGCCGGCGGAGCGCTTCGAGGTGCCGGTCGGCGAGCGCATCGCCGCCATCCGCGCCCGCAAGGCCGACGAGCGCGCCCGCGCCCGCGCCAAGGCGGAGCGCAAGGCCGAGCACCCGGGCCGCGCCGCGGCGGCCGACCACCGGCCGCGCGAGCGCGAGACGACCAGCCACGGCCACGTCCCGGCCCGCCGTCCCCAGGCCCGCCCGGCCGCCGCCACCGCCGCCACGCCGTCGCGGCCCTCGCGCCGCCGCCGTCGCCGCGGTGACGGAAGGTGAGGCAATCGGGCGAGGCGCTCAGCCGCCGCCGTCCGGCGCCGGGGTGATCGGGAACCGCACATGGATGGCGCCGTCCTCGAGGGTGTGGCGGATGGGGTGGCCGCTGTGCAGGAAGACGTCGAGCATGCGGCCGTTGGCGGGGAGGAGCCAGGCCTCGAAGCGGTCGTAGCCGAGGGCGCGGCCGAGGTCGGCGAGGTGGCGCAGGAGGAGGGCGCCGATGCCGCGGCCCTGGTGGGCGTCGGCCACCGCGAAGGCGACCTCGGCGCAGCGGCCGCCGCCGTCCTGCCCACCCTCGCCGCGCCCGCTCTCGATGGCGCGGCCGACGCCGGCGATGCGCTCCTCGCCGTCCTCTTCGAACACCGCGACCAACGCGAAGTGGCGGTCGAAGTCGAGCTCGGTGTAGAAGGCGAGGTCGGCGGCGGTCAGAGCGCGCTTGGCCCCGAAGAAGCGCTGCACCACCGAATCCGGCGACAGGTCGCGGAAGTGGGCGCCGAGACGCGCCTTGTCGTCGGGGCGGATGGCGCGCAGCAGGAGCGGCGTGCCGTCGGCGAGGCGGACGCGGCGGCGGTAGCGTGCCGGAGGCGAGGCGGGCGGCGGGGTCTCGGAGACCATCGAGTCCTCCGCCGCCCAGCCTAGCGCGCCGGCCGCCGCCGCTGCCCCGGCCTCAGGGGTAGTAGCCGCGCACCGTTCGCACCACGCCGTCGCCGGCGAGCTCGACGTCGACGGTGCGGAAGGCGTCGCCGGCGTCTTGGCTCGACTGGTAGGCGAGGAGGTAGCGCGAGCGCATCAGCTCCTCGATGCGCCGGTACACCGCGTCGACCTCCGCCACGTCCTCGACGAAGGCGCTCAGGCCGCCGGTCTCCTCCGCCAGGCGGCGCAGCAGGTCGCGCTGGTCGTGCTGCGCCGGGTCGATGCGCAGGCCGACGGCGTGGATGGTGACGCCGGCCCGGCGCGCGTACTCGAGCACCTGCCGCGTGCCGACGGTGCTGACCTGGTCGTCGCCGTCGGAGAACAGCAGCACGGTGCGCTGGCCGTCGATCCCCTGCATCTCGCGCAGCGCGAAGATCAACCCGTCGTGCAGCGCCGTGCCGCCGCTCGCCCGCAGGCCGACGAGGCCGTTGGCGAGCCGCGCGAGGTCGGCGGTGAACGGCACCGCCAGGCGCGGGAAGCGGTCGAAGACGACCAGGCTGGCGCGGTCGTCGGGGGTCAGCGTGCGCTCGAGGAAGGACAGCGCGGCGCCGGCCACCGCCTGCATCTGGTGGCGCATCGACGCCGAGACGTCGAGCACCAGCGCGGCGTGCACCGGCAGGCCGTCGACCCTCTCGCAGCGCACCAGCTCCTGCGCCACGCCGTCCTCGCGCACCCGGAAGTCGGCGGCGCCGAGGCCGTCGAGGCTGCGGCCGTGGCCGTCGACGGCGGCGGCGAACAGCTCCACCAGGTGGACGTCGATGCGGTCGACCACGTCGCGCGCGTTGACCAGCCGCGTGTCCTCGGCGGTGCGCCCGTCGTCGAGGCGGACGACGGCGCGCACGGCGGTGGTGCCGTCCGGCCGCGGCAGGGTGACGGCGCGGTCGAAGGGCGGCGCGTCGAGGCGCGCCGCCGGCGCGTCGCCGAGGTAGAAGTCGACGCCCTCGACGCTGCGGCCGGCGGGCACGTCGATCACCGCCCGTGCCGCCAGGGGGCCGTCGCCGCCTACGTTCCAGTCGCCTCCTTCCGCCGGCGCCGCCAGGCGCACCGCGAAGCGCTCGACGCCGGTGTTGAGCACCAGCTCGTCGCGCGCCAGCGGCGCGTCGCCGCCGGCGGCCCACGCTTCGGCGGCGAGCGTCCGCACCCGCGCGTCGTCGCCGAGATCGAGCTCCACCTCGTACGGCGGCTGCGTCTTGCTGAGCACCGGCCGGCCGTCGAGCAGGAAGGTCACGCGGTCGACGCCGGGGCCCTCGGCGACGGCGGCGAAGCGGTGGAGGCCGACGAGGATCGGCGCCCGCGGCCGCAGCAGCCGCACGCTCGGCTCGGCGGCGGCCGGCGCGGCGGCGGCGCGGGAGCCTGCGGCCGGCGGCGCCGCGGGTGCCTCGACCTTCGCCGGGCAGAGCGTCGCCGGGACCGGGCCCAAGGCTGAGGGGGCACGGGCCGAGGCGGTCGGCTCGGCGGCGGCGGGGGT
>CAZLBJ010000359.1:0-3143 GCA_964557755.1 uncultured Thermoanaerobaculia bacterium | reverse complement strand
GTGGCCGAGGCGCTCCTCGGCGGCGGCGCGCAGGCCGGCCAGCCGTGCCCCCGCGACGGCGGCGAGGGCGCCGGCGCCGGCCAGCGCCAGGGCCAGCAGGCGCCCCGCCGCGCCGCCGCGGGCGAGGGCCGCCGCCGCCACCGGCACCCCCGCCGTCCACGCCAGCGCCTCCACCCCCAGCGAGCCGAGCTCGAGGCGCGTCGGCAGCCGGCGCAGCAGGGCGCCGAGGGTGACCGCCCGCTCGCCGCCGCCGGCCTCCTCGGCGAGCGTGCGGCCGAGGCGGCCGCCGCGCTCGAGCATGCTGCCCAGGAGCGATACCGCGAGGTAGATGGCGGCCGCTGCCAGGCCTGCCGCCGCGACGCCGCGCGGCAGCAGCGCGGTCAGCGCGAGGGCGGCCGCCAGGGCGGCGAGCGCGCTGCGGCCGGCGGCGGCCGCCGAGGCCAGCGGGTGGGGACGTGTCGGCGGCGCCACCGGCAGCCGCGCCGCCGCCCAGGTGCGTCCCGTCTCGGCCAGCAGGACGGCGGCGAGCGCCGCCCAGGCGGCGGCCAGCGGTCCCGCGGTGACGGCCAGGGGCGGCAGCGCCACGGCGCCGAGGGTGAGGCCGCGGCCGGCGAAGGGGCGGTGCAGCGAGCCGGCCACCGCCACCGCCAGGAAGCCGAGCCAGGGCAGCGGCGGGCCGAGCGGCGGCCCCAGCGCGCCGGTCGCCCACAGCGACAGGGCGGCGAGCAGCGCGGCGGCGAAGAGGACGAGGGCGAGCGGCACGGCCCGCGGCACCTGGACGGGCCGCGGCACGCGGTCCGGGCGCGGCGCCCGCCGCGTCGTCATCGGAACCTGCCGGCATGGACGGTCACGGGACTGGGGGGAGTCTATCGCCGGACCGTCCACGGTGTCGGGCTCATCCCGAGCGCGTGCCCCGGGCGCTCGCGGCAGGGCGGCTCGTGGGGGGGCCGGGCTTGTATGCTCGGCGACCGTGGAGGGGACGAGCGACACGGCGCGGCGGACGGCGGAGGCGCCGCCGGAGGTGGTCGAGGCGCTGGGCGGCCTGACCCCGGAGGAGCGGGAGGAGGAGGCGGAGATTCTCGACCGCGACGGGCTCGACCCGGCGCTGGTCGAGCGCTCGCTGGCCGAGCTGCAGCGGGTCAACCGCCTGCTCTTCGGCTACTGGCCGGTGCGCCGCACGCTGCTGCCGCGCCTGGCGGCGCCCGGCGGGCCGCTGACGCCGCAGATCGTCGTCGACCTCGGCACCGGCAGCGGCGACGTGACGCGCCACCTCGCCCGCGCCGCCGCCGGTCGCAGCCGCCGCGTCACCGTGGTCGGCGTCGACCGCAAGCTCGCCCATCTTCTGGCCGGCCGGCGGCGGGAGCGGGAGGAGCGGCGACGGGGAGGCGGTGCCGGCGGCGGCGCGGCGCGGCCGCTCCGCGTGGTGGCCGACGCGCGCGCCCTGCCGTTCGCCGACGGCGCCGCCGACTGGACGCTCGCGACCCTCTTCTTCCACCACTTCGAGGCGGCGGACAACCGCCGCATCCTGGCCGAGATGCGCCGCGCCGCCCGCCGCGCCGCGGTGGTGGTCGACCTGCGCCGCAGCCGCCTCGGCGCCGCCGTCGGCCGCCTGCTCATACCGCTGACCGGCGCCGGCTGGGTCACCCGCCACGACGGCCGCGTGTCGCTCGGCCGCTCGTGGCCGCTGGACCGGGTCCGCGAGCTGGTCGCCGGCCAGCCGGTCGAGGAGCTGCGCCGCCGCTTCCCGTTCCGTTTCTCGCTGGTGCTGCCGGGCGGCCGCTAGCCCACCGCTGTACAACGGAACAGAAATAGTGGGACGTATTCTGCCTCATCAGGCAGCTGGTTGGAGGGCATGGCGTTGGGAGGAGGCGGCGAGCAGGCGATGGAGGTCGTGACGGCTGAAGTGCCACCGGAACGGAGCAGCGATCTTCTGGTAGTGAGCCTGGAAGGCGAGGATGCGTTCGGCGATCGCGTCGCGAGAGGCGAAGTTGTCTGGCGTCAAGGCCTTCCGTTGGAGGATCGAAAAGTAGATCTCGACCTGGTTGAGCCAGCTGGCGTGGACGGGCAGATGGACGAGGACGAGGTTGGGCCAGCGAGGCTGGAGTCGCTCGATGGCGGGCTGGCCCCGGTGGACGGTGCCATTGTCGACGATCCAGAAGATCCGTTCGGCGCCACGGTAAGGCTCGGTGGCCATGACCTCGGCCATCAGGGCATCAAAGGTTGCTCGAGTCGAGCGATCGGTGACCTGACCGAAGAGTCGCGCCTGACGCCGCTTGGTAGGCGCAGGTTCCATGGCGGCGATACTCGTGCTCGACCCGCAGCGGCCGACCCGGGGCCGGAGCCGAGGTCGGATGCCGCCGTCGACGGATCTGGAGCTGGGTCTTCTCGTCGGCCGACAGCACATACTCATTGGCGCCGAGTGGTTGGCCGTCCCAAATGCGATGGTAGAGATCGAGCACACGTGCGTCGATCTCATGCCCATCGTGTAGGCACGTCGTAGATCTAGGTGGCATGGCCTCCTCCTTCAGCCGCCGGTCTTGTGCATGTGGAGACAGCCCGCTATGGCTCTCGAAGGCCCGCGCTATGGGTTTCGCGAACCCCCCGCCTCCCCCTTCGCCGCCGCCACCTCCGCCGCCACCTCCGCCAGCAGCGCCTTGGCGTCGTAGATCACCCCGCCCTTGATCGTCCAGCGTACGCCGCCGACGCGGCTCTCCCGGCCCTCGTCGTCGAAGCGGAGGGCGCCGGTGCCGTAGAGGACCTTGAGGTCGGCCAATGGGTCGGCTTCGACGATCACTAGGTCGGCGAGCTTGCCGGCCTCGACGCTGCCGACGCGGTCGCCGAGGCCGAGGGCGCGGGCGCCGTCGAGCGTGGCGGCGCGGAGGACTTCGAGCGGCGCCAGGCCGGCCTGGCGCAGCATCTCAAGCTCGCGCACGTAGCCGAAGCCGTGCAGGTGGTACATGAAGCCGGTGTCGGTGCCGACGACCACCCTGCCGCCGCGGTCGTGGAAGTCGGCGAGGAGGCGCATCCACCGCCGGTAGGCCTCGGCCCAGGCCGCCTCCTCCTCGCTGGTCCAGGCGAAGAAGTGGGCGGCGTGGCGGGAGCGGTGCGGGGTGAACGCGTCCCACAGCGCCGGCAGGGCGTAG
>CAZLBJ010000358.1:0-5499 GCA_964557755.1 uncultured Thermoanaerobaculia bacterium | reverse complement strand
GAGGCGGGCCAAGCCCCGGTCGCTGATGGCGACGTTGACGACGCGCCGGTCGTGGCTGTCGCGGCAGCGGGTGACCAGGCCCACCGCCTCCAGGCGGTCGAGCAGCCGCGTGACGTCCGGCACCGGCGTCACCATGCGCTCCCCCACCTCGCTGCAGGCCAGCGCGCCCGGGTGGGCGCCGCGCAGGATGCGCAAGGCGTTGTACTGGGTGCGCGTCAGCCCCGACTCCTTGAACCAGCGGTCCATCGCCGCACCGAGCACCGCCGCCGTGCGCAGCAGGTTGAGGAAGGCCTCCTGCTGCCGGCTGGCGAACGGCCGGCGCTGTTGGATCTCCTTCAGCAGCAGGCTCTCCTCGCTCATGGCGGCACCCTAGTTGTTCCAACAAGTGCCGTCAAGATGCGCCGATTTGCGCGGCGGCGGCGAACCACGTAGGCTCACCCCCCGGTTCGGAGAGGGCATCATGGGCGACAGCTACGACGACACCGCGGGCCTCGACTTCATCCGCACCCGCGTCCGCGAGGACCTCGCGCGCGGCACCCACGGCGGCCGCGTCGCCACCCGCTTCCCCCCCGAGCCGAACGGCTACCTGCACATCGGCCACGCCAAGTCGATCTGCCTCAACTTCGGCGTCGCGGCGGAGCACGGCGGCACCTGCAACCTGCGCTTCGACGACACCAACCCGCTGACCGAGGACATGGAGTACGTCGAGGCGATCCAGCGCGACGTGCGCTGGCTGGGCTTCGAGTGGGACGAGCTGCGCTTCGCCTCCGGCTACTTCGGCCGCCTCTACGAGTGCGCCGAGCGGCTGGTGCGCGACGGCAAGGCCTACGTCGACAGCCTCGACGAGGAGGAGATCCAGCAGTACCGCGGCACCGTGCTGCAGCCGGGGCGCGAGAGCCCGCACCGCGACCGCCCGGTGGAGGAGAACCTCGACCTGCTGCGCCGCATGCGCGCCGGCGAGTTCCCCGACGGCGCCCACGTGCTGCGCGCCAGGATCGACATGGCGTCCGCCAACATGAAGATGCGCGACCCGCTGCTCTACCGCATCCGCCACGCGGAGCACTACCGCACCGGCGACGACTGGCCGATCTACCCGATGTACGACTTCGCGCACCCGCTGTCGGACGCCTTCGAGGACGTCACCCACTCGCTGTGCACCCTCGAGTTCGAGAACAACCGCGACGTCTACGACTGGCTGGTCGACGAGCTCGGCTTCTCGCCGCGCCCCTACCAGATCGAGTTCGCGCGCCTCAACCTCTCCTACACGGTGCTGTCGAAGCGGCGCCTCCTGCAGCTCGTCCAGGAGGGCCACGTCGACGGCTGGGACGACCCGCGCATGCCGACGCTCTCCGGCCTGCGCCGCCGCGGCTACACGCCGCGCGCCGTCCGCGCCTTTTGCGACGTCATCGGCGTCGCCAAGGCGAACAGCGTCGTCGACGTGGCGCAGCTCGAGCACGCGGTGCGCGACGACCTCAACTTCGAGGCGCCGCGCGTGCTCTGCGTCCTCGAGCCGCTGAAGGTGGTGGTCACCAACTACCCCGAGGGCGAGGACGAGGAGCTCGACGCCCCCTACTGGCCGCACGACGTGCCGAAAGAGGGCTCGCGCAAGCTCCCCTTCTGCCGCGAGCTCTACATCGAGCGCGAGGACTTCGCCGCGGTGCCGCCGAAGGGCTTCCGCCGCCTCGCCCCCGGCCGCGAGGTGCGGCTGCGCTACGGCTACTTCCTGCGCTGCGACGAGGCGGTCGAGGACGAGGCGGGCGACGTCGTCGAGCTGCGCTGCACCTACGACCCCCAGACGCGCGGCGGCGCGGCGCCGGACGGCCGCAAGCCGGCGGGCACCATCCACTGGGTGTCGGCGCGCCACGCGCTAGCCTGCCAGGTGCGCCTCTACGACCGCCTGTTCCTCGACGAGCAGCCCGGCGCCGGCGGCGGCCCCTTCACCGCTTCGCTCAACCCGGCCTCGCTGGTGGTCATGGAGTCGGCCCGCGTCGAGCCCAGCGTCGCCGCCGCCGAGCCCGGCGCCCGCTTCCAGTTCGAGCGCAAGGGGTACTTCTACCTCGACCCCGAGGCGCAGGAGGAGGGTGGCCGGCTGGTCTTCAACCGCACCGTGACGCTGCGCGACACCTGGGCGAAGCTCAGCGAGCGCACCCTCGACGACGCCCGCGCCGCCGCGCGCTTCGCCGACCTCGACGCTCCCGAGGAGCGCGCGGAGGCGCCGGCGGCGGCCGCGCCGCAGGCGCCCAAGGACCCGCTGGCCGGTCTTTCCCCGGCGCAGGTCGAGCGCGCCGGGCGCTACGAGGAGACCTACCGCCTGCCGCTCGACGACGCCGCCATCCTCGCCGCCGACCCGGCGGTGGGCGAGCTCTTCGAGCAGGCGGTGGCGCGCCACGACAACCCGGCCGGCGTCGCCAACTGGGTGATCCACGAGCTGCTGCGCGAGCTCAAGGAACGGCCGCTCGACGAGTTGCCGCTCGACGCCGCCGGCCTCGCCGGCTTGGTGCGCCTGGTCGACGCCGGCGAGCTGTCGTCGACGGCGGCCAAGCAGGTGTTCGAGGTGATGGTGCGCGAGGGGGGCAGCCCGGGTGAGATCGTCGAGGCGCGCGGCTTGCGCCAGGTGAGCGACGAGGCGGCGTTGCGCGCGGCGGTCGCCGAGGTGGTCGCCGCCCACCCGGACGAAGCGGCCCGCTACCTGGCCGGCGAGCAGCGCCTCCACGGCTGGTTCATCGGCCGCGTCCTACGCGCCACCGGCGGCGCCGCCAACCCCCAGCTCGCGGACAAGCTGCTGCGCGAGACGCTGGGCGGCTGAGCACGGCCCCGGCCTCCACCTCTCCGTGGGGCAACTATCGCCACGGCTGGAGCTCGTCCCGCAGCCGTCGGCTCTCGTCGGGCTGGTGATGTGCCGCGAGCGCCATCTGCAGGTGTGAGCGAGCTTCGCCCGGCCTACCGGCCTCGGCCAGTAGCTTCCCGAGGCGGAAGTGCAGGGCCGCGTGCTCCTTGAACCAGAGCGGCCGCGGGTCCGGATGGCGTGCGATGGGCTCCGGGACCTTGGCGGACTCCAGCAGCTCCAACAGGTCCTCGACCTGCCCGATCGCCTCCTCCGTAGGCTTCGGGGTCGCGCCCTCGCCCTCGGCCGCTCCGGCCGGGGTCCGGCACCACGTCCGCTCGAGCTCGTCCAGCCACCACGGATCGAACAGTACGTCGAGCGGCGGCCTCAAGCTCAGGGCCGCACGCCACTCGGCGCTCGCCTGCAGGAAGTCGTTGCCTTCCCGGTGCACCGCGGCAAGCACCATGCGCCGGACCGCGCTGGCTGGCCCGCCCGCCACGCCGCGAAACGCGTAGTCCGTCGCCAGATGGAGGCAGTCCGCCTTCTGCTCCGGATCCTCCTCGTTCTTCGCCTGCAGCAGATAGGCTCGAGCGAGAAGGGACTCCAGCCCCTGGTCGCGGACCTGCCGCAAGTGCTCCGGGCGCAGCACGGCGATCGCCCTCTTCAGACGACAGACCGCCGCGGCCACCGACCTCGCTTCCGGATCGACCAGTCTCAACCGGGCTTTCCGAATGTCCCGCTGAGCCCGGGCCCAGGGGACGTCGCCGTCGGAGCAGTCGGTCGACGGCAGCCGCGGCCGACCGAGGGCCATCGCCTTCAACACGTCCAAGCTGAACTCCAAGCGCCTCCAGGTGCCCTGGTCGGATATCGGGAGACGGCGTTTAATGAGGTCCAGCTCGTGGCGCAGCAAGTCGAGGCGCCGGATGTAGCTCCACACTCCAGCCGCCCTCGGATCAGGATCGAGGAAGACCAGGGACTCCGGCAGGGCCGCGTAATCCTGCAGGCAGATGAAGGCCCGATCCCGGCCCTCCTCGTCTTCGCGGCGCAGGGCCTCCACGTCGGCCTTCGCCAGGCTGACGCCACCGGCGAGAAGGCGCAGGCGCTCGTGGTGGACCGCCAGCAGCCATGCCCACCGTCCCGCCCTCTGATCGAGCGGCAGCGAGTCGCCGTGCACTTGGTAGAGCTCGTCTCTTGCGGCGGTCAGGCGCTCGAAGCGCGCCTCCGGAGTATCGGTCGCCTGCAGCGATGCCGCCAGCGCCTTGCCGAGAGCCAGGTGGGAGGACGGCCTGAGCGGCGCCAGCCGCAGGATCTGGCTCAGCGCGTCGAGGGCATCCTCCGGCCGGCCCGCCTCGAACTGGACCTCGGCCAGGTTCTCCATGCAGATCCGGACGACATCGCTCGCTTCGACCGCGGCGGCGGCGTTCCCCGTCCACTCGCTCCGGCACAACCTCCGCCAGGCCAGTGCGGTAGTGACGCGCAGCGAGTCGACCACTCGATCCACGTCGCTCGTCCAGCTCCCGTCGGCCGTCTCGGGTTTCGGGCCCTTCCACATCCTCAGGATGGTCGCGGCGGAGTACACGTTCCAGGGGCGAGGCTCGTGAGGCGCCAGGCCGATCGCACGGCCGGCGAAGACGAGAGACTGCAGGAAGTCCTCCTCCAGCTGCGGGCCATCGCCACCGCGGAAGTAGAACTCCATGGCGCGCTCGAAGTAGGCCATGGCGAGAGCCAAGTAGGACACGTACCCTCCGGGGTCCACTTCGATGGCCTGGCGAAATGC
This sequence comes from uncultured Thermoanaerobaculia bacterium, assembly GCA_964557755.1. Taxonomy (GTDB): domain Bacteria; phylum Acidobacteriota; class Thermoanaerobaculia; order Multivoradales; family JBCCEF01; genus CAZLBJ01. Next base: position 898 of record CAZLBJ010000358.1, on the reverse strand, counting down.
GGCGAGGGCGGCATCGAGCTCCCCCAGCTTCGTGTACACGACCCCCAGGTTGTAATGTCCCTGACTGAAGGTCATGTCGGCCGCCAACGCCCGGCGGAAGCACCCCTCCGCTCGACGTAGGTAGAGGTCGCGGTCCACCTCGGTGAGCCGCACGTTCCGATAGTGGCGCAGACCCTGGGTGTAGCTCTCCAGCGCCTCCCACCGTGGGGAGCCGAGGTCGGCGACGCCGGCGGCGATGCGATACGCCGCCTGGCGCACCATCTCGCTCGCCACGGTCTCCTCGTCGGGCGGCTCACCTTCCGTCGCGCACCCCGACGGCCCGGACAGGTCGGCCTTGGTGACCCGCCAACTTCCGCGCCGTCCGCCTCCCGACAGCTCGACCGTCAGCGACGCCGGCCGCGGGCGGGCATCCGGCCTCGCCTCCGCCGGAGGTGCCGCCGCCGTGCCGCTGTCCAGGCTGCAGGCCAGTTGCGACGCGCGGAACAGACCGGCGGCCCGGGCCAGGCTGAACACCGCCCCCACGTTCGCCTTGCCGATCGCCGTCGTCACCAACGAGGTATCCACCGTCTTCTCGAGCAACTCGCCGATGTTCTCGACGCTGACTTCCAGGCTGGTCACCCGTCCCTTGGCCGCGGGCAGCGCCTCGTCCAGCGTCCGGTGGACGGCGGTGATCGAGGCCAGCTCGTGACGCAGACGTGCGGCCAGACGGGCTCCGCGCTCCGTGCCGTCCGCGCCGTCGACGCGGAAGCTCGCGACGTAGACGTGACGCCGAACCTGGTGCGCCACCAGGATCAGCAAGGGTAAGGTCACCGTCAGGCTGCCCAGCACCCACTCGAGTCCTTCCAGATTGGCCTCGGCGACGGCGACGCCGTACGTCGCCAGCCCCAGCAGCACTCCC
>CAZLBJ010000357.1:0-2914 GCA_964557755.1 uncultured Thermoanaerobaculia bacterium | reverse complement strand
GCCCCCGCCCCCCCCCCCCACCCCCGCCCGCTGGGCCCGCCGACGCCGGCCGGCGCGCGGGCGGCGGCGGTGCGGCTCGACCCGGCGTCCCCCCTCTCCCGGGCCCCCCCCGCCCGCGAGCGGGCGGCGGCCGGCGGCGCCGGTGCCGGGGCCGCTGCGCGCCAGGCGCTAGCCGCCGCCGAGCAGGCCGACGGCGTCGCCGCGCTGTGGCTGTCCGCCGGCGCCCTGGCGGTGGCGGCGGACGAGCCGTGGAGCGGCATCGCCCTCGAGCGCGCCTGCCGGCTCGACCCGCTGGGGGCGCCGGCGCCGTTCCTCCTCGCCGCCTCCGACCCCGGCGCACCGGGCGCCGCCCTGTCCGCCGGCCGCGCCCTGCTCGCCGACCCGCGCCTGGCGGCCTCGGCCTTCCTCGCCGCCCGGCCGGCGCTGCGCGCGGCGGCGGTGGAGGAGGCCGCCGCCTGGCCCGGCGTCGACCTCGGCTGGGCCGAGACGCTGTCGCGGCGCGTGCAGGACCTGGCGCAGGCCGATCCCGGCGGCACCGCCACCCTGCGCCTGGTCACCGACCGCCGCCGCGACGCGTCGCTCGCCCTGTGGGCGTTCCGCCGCCGGCCGCGCCCGCTCGAGATGGCGGCGATCCCGCTGCACGCCGGCTGGGCGCGGCAGCTCGACCTGCCGCCGGCGACCACCCTGGCCACCACCCCGGCGACCGCCTTCGGCGCCCGCGGCTGCCGCGCCCCGGAGCCCGGCGCCTAGGACCTTCCCCACCCCCCGGGGTGGGAAATTTCCTGATCTGGTCGATAGTTGTCGCGCCGGCTCCGGGTTCTCCACAATTCCTGCGGAAAACCCTGTGGAGAACACGCCCCCGAGGCGCCGTTCCCGCCGCTGTCACAGGGTTGTCGAACGCTTTGCACAGGAAGTTGTGCAGGAGGACAAGTATTGTGTTTTCAGTGCTTTGCGATGGATCACAATAAGCTTCAGGAGCGGCTGGAGCGGCGGTAACGGGGCGAATTCGCCCATCCTGCCGGGGGTTTCTTCCCGTCCCTACGGGTTGTGGACATCGGCGCCGCGGGGCGGCGCTCAGGGCCGCCGGCGCACCGGCTGCCCGGCCACCGCCGTACGGTTGCGCCCGGTCTCCTTGGCGACGTACATGGCGGCGTCGGCGAGGCGCAGGATGGCGCTGCGGCACTCCTCCTCGCTGAGCTCGTCGGTGAGGTGGCGTTTCAGGGTGGCGACGCCGATCGAGCAGGTCAGGCCGCCGAGGCGCAGCGGCTCCGGCTGGATCTCGCCGGGCGCGTCGCAGAAGAGGGCGCGGTTGATCTCGTTGCGCGTCTCTTCGGCGAGGTCGACGGCGCCGTCGAGGTCGAGCCCAGGCACCACCAGCACGAACTCGTCGCCGCCGTAGCGCGCCGCCAGGCCCGCCACCGGGTCGACGCGGGCGCCGAGCAGCCCGCCCACCTCGCGCAGCACCTGGCTGCCGGCGAGGTGGCCGTGGGTGTCGTTGACGCGTTTGAAGAAGTCGAGGTCGAGGAAGAGGATGGCGAGGTCGCTGCCGGCGGTGCGGCAGTCGTGGATGCTGCGCGTCAGCGCGACGTGCAGGAAGCGGTCGTTGTAGAGGCCCGTCAGGTTGTCGCGCTTGGCGATCTCCTGTGCCTGGCGGCCGTCGAGGACGTTCTGGATGGAGATCGAGATGTAGCTGGCGAAGATCTCCAGCAGGTTGCGGTCGTTGTCGCTGAAGCCCTCCTGGTGCTCGCGGTTGACCAGCTCCAGGACACCGCACACCTCGTGCTCGATGCGCACCGGGATGGCGACCACCGAGCGGGTGGTGTAGCGGATGCTCTCGTCGACGCCGGAGAAGAAGTAGGGGTCGTGGTGGGCCTCGGCGGTGCTGTAGGCGCTGCCGGTGAGATAGGCGCGGCCGGCGATGCCGCGGTCGGCGGGGATGCGCTGGCCGATCAGCTCCGCCGCCTTGTCGCCGAAGGCGGCGATGAAGGTCAGCGTGTTGCTGTTCCGGTCGCGGTACTTCTCGCGCGGGTCGTCGAGGAGGATCGAGCCCGCCGCCGAGGGCACGAACTCGTTGGCCTTGCGCAGCACCTCGAGCAGGTTGTCGGTGAGCGACAGCTCCGGCGAGAGGCCGGCCCGCCGCCGGTCGAGGAAGCGCTCCAGCTCCTGGGCGTCGAGGGACTCGAGCTCGATCGCCGGAGCGGGGGCGGGAGGGGCGGGCTCGCGGACGGCCACGGTCTTCACAAAGTAGCAGAAACCGCGCCCAACGACGAGGCCGGGCAGACGAGGCCGGCCGGCCCGCCGGACACCGCCTGGCGGCCGGCGCCGGCCGGCACCACCCACCCCTCGCTGCCGGCGGCGAGCTGGGTGCCGCCGCCGGCGCAGGCGTCGAGGAGCACCGCCGGGCGCGGCCCCCAGGCGGCCAGCGCGGCGCCGGCGGCCCACACGGCGAGGGCGGCGAGGGCGACCGCGGTCCAGGCGTGGCGCGCCGCCGCCTCGGCCCACGGCGGCGCGGCGCGCAGCAGGCGGGGGCGGGCGAGCCACAGGGCGAGGGCGCCCCAGGCGAGCACGACGGCGGCCGCCGGCGCGGCGCCCGGGCGGGCGGCGAGCCAGCCGCCGAGCCCTGGCGGCGGGAACTGCACGACGGCGAGCTCGGCGCGTACCAGCTCCAGGTTGTCGGCGATCCACGGGTCGGAGGGGGCGAGGCCGGCGGCGCGGCGGTACCACAGCAGGGCCTCGGGCAGGCGGCCGGCGCGGTGGTAGGTGGTGCCGAGGTTGTAGGCGAGGGCGGCGGCGGCGCCGCCGGTGGCGGGCCAGCCGTCGCGGTAGGCGGCGGCCGCCGCCTCGAGGTCGCCGCGGCGGGCCAGGCGGTTGCCGCGGGCGAGCGCCGCCGCCACCGCCTCGGCGTCGCCGGACG
>CAZLBJ010000356.1:0-3738 GCA_964557755.1 uncultured Thermoanaerobaculia bacterium | reverse complement strand
GTGTTCACCAACAAGACGATCGTCACCCCCTACCGCGGCGCCGGCCGCCAGCACGGCGTCTTCGTCATCGAGCGGCTGCTGGACCTGGCGGCGCGCGAGCTGGGGATCGACCGCCTGGAGATCCGCCGCCGCAACTTCCTCGCCCCCGAGGACTTCCCGGTCGAGCAGGCGATCATCTACCAGGACTTCGCGCCGCTGATCTACGACAGCGGCGACTACGCTCCGCTGCTCGAGAAGGCGCGGGCGATGATCGGCTGGGACGCGTTCCTCGCCGACGAGCAGCCGCGGGCGCGCGCCGCGGGGAGGGCGCTCGGCATCGGCCTGGTGTGCTACGTCGAGGGCACCGGCATCGGCCCCTTCGAGGGCGCCCGCGTGCAGGTCGGCACGCGCGGCGGCGTCATGGTGGTCACCGGAGTCGGCACCCAGGGGCAGGGGCACTACACGGTGCTGGCGCAGGTCGCCGCCGAGCAGCTCGGCGTCGAGGTCGCCGACGTCGAGGTGGTGACCGGCGACACCGACAAGTTCCACTGGGGCACCGGCACCTTCGCCAGCCGCGGCGCGGTGGTGGCCGGCAACGCGGTGCACGCCGCCGCCAAGGAGGTGGCGGCGAAGGCGCGGCGGGTGGCGGCGGGGATGCTGGGCTGCGCGCCCGAGGAGGTCGAGCTGGTCGGGGGCGCGGCGCGGCGTGCGGGCGGCGCGGAGGGCGAATCCATTCCCCTCGGCGAGCTGGCGGTGAAGGCCAACCCGATGCGCGGCGCCGTCGAGCCGGGCACCGAGCCGGGGCTCGAGGCGACGCGCTACTTCGGTCCGCAGCGCGGCGCCACGGCCAGCGGCGCGCACGCGATGATCGTCGAGGTCGACCGCGAGACCTGCCAGGTGAAGGTCGAGAAGTACGTCGTGGTGCACGACTGCGGCACCGTCCTCAACCCGCTGCTGGTCGACGGCCAGGTGCACGGCGGCGTCGCCCAGGGGCTCGGCAACGCCTTCTACGAGGAGCTGGTGTACGACGAGCAGGGCCAGCTCCTCAACGCCTCGTTCATGGACTTCCTGCTGCCCACCTCGCTCGACGTGCCGCGCGTCGACGTCGGCCACCAGGTGACGGTGGCGCCGCAGAACGAGCTCGGCACCAAGGGCGCCGGCGAGGCGGGCGCCATCCCCACGGCGGCGGTCTTCGCGCAGGCGGTGGAGGACGCCCTGGCGCTGCCCGGCCTGGAGATCCGCGACATCCCGTTGAACCCGAGCAAGCTGTGGCACCTGGTGCAGGCGGCGGCCCTGACGGAGGAGGCGCGATGAGGATCGAGGGCACGTACCGGCTGGAGCACCCGCGGCAGGCGGTGTGGGCGGCGCTGATGGACCCCGGCGTGCTGGCCGGCACCCTGCCCGGCTGCGAGCGCCTGGAACGGGTGGGAGAGGACACGTTCGAGGGCCGCCTGCGAGTGTCGATCGGCCCGGTGCGCGGCGACTTCCAGGGGCGGCTGACGATGAGCGAGGCGGTGGCCCCGGAGAGCTACCGCATGCAGCTCGACGGCCGCGGCCCGAACGGCTTCATGACCGGCGCGGGCACGGTGCGGCTGGAGGAGGCGGACGGGGGAGAGGCGACCGTAGTGCACTACGACCTGGAGGCGCAGGTCGGGGGAAAGATCGCGGGTCTCGGGCAGCGGCTCCTCGAGAGCTCGGGGAAAGCCGTTGCGCAGCAGGGGCTGGAAGGGCTCGAGCGGCAGCTCGCGGCGCTGCATGACGACGAGAGGGAAGGAACGCCAGAACAGATCAGCGAAGGGGGGGAGAACGCGGGCGAGGCCCCGGGCGCGGAGGCGGCGGCGGCGGCCGGCGGCCGGACCCCCGCCCCGGGCGCTGGCTCCGCCACCTCGCCCCCCTTGTCGAGCCGTTCTTCCTCAGCCGGCACCCGAGCCTCCTTCCCGCGCCCACCCGCCGCGCCGCCGTCGCAGATCGAGTTCGCCGCCGGCGTGGCGCGGCAGGTGCTGCGCGACCTGGTGCCGCCCGAGTCGCGGCGCTACCTGCTCGCCGGCGCCAGCTTCGTGGCGGGGCTGCTGCTCGGGTTCTGGATGGGCCGCAAGCGGTGACGCACGCCCCGGTGCCGCCGCAGGAGGAGGGAGTGCTCCACCCGCGGCCGCCGGCACCCGGCCGCGCTCTGCATTACCGCGTCGACGAGGTGCCGCGCCCGTTCCCGCGCGCGCTCGGCCTCGGCCTCCAGCACGTTCTCACCATGTTCGGGGCGACGGTGGCCGTGCCGTTGCTGCTCGGCCCGGCGATGGGGATGAGCGCCGAGCAGACGGCGATCCTGGTCAGCTCGGTGATGATCTGCTCCGGCCTCGCCACCTTCGTGCAGGTGCGTTTCGGCACCCGGCTGCCGATCATCCAGGGCGTCTCGTTCTCCTTCCTCGGGCCGTTCTTCGCCATCATCGCGGCGACCGACGGCGGCGCCGAGACCATGCAGTACATCGCGGGCGCCATCCTCGCCGGCGCCGCGGTCGAGGCCTTCGTCGGCTACTCGACGCTGTTCGGCCGCCTGCGCCGCCTGCTCAGCCCGGTGGTCATCGGGCCGGTGATCGCGCTCATCGGCCTCGCCCTGTTCCAGGTCGGCGCACCGCAGGCGGGGCGCGACTGGTGGCTCTCCGGCACCGTCATCGCCTGCGTCTTCCTCTTCTCGCTGGTGCTGGCGCGGCGCTTCCGGCTGTTCTCGCTGTTCCCCATCCTGTTGGCGGTGGTGGTGGGGTACGGGCTGGCGGTGGCGCTCACCGTCACCGGCGTCTACGGGCCGGGGTCGCCGGGCCGGGTGGACTTCGCCGCCGTCGCCGCGACGCCGTGGCTGCGCTCCCCGGGCGAGATCCTCCTGCCGTGGGGGCCGCCGCGCTTCCACCTCGGCTTCTTCCTGGCGGTGCTCGCCGGCTACCTGGCGTCGATGATCGAGTCGTTCGGCGACTACTACGCCATCGCCCGCGCCGCCGGCGAGCCGGAGCCGACCGCGCGCCAGGTCGACCGCGGCATCGGGGCCGAGGGGATCGGCTGTGCGTTGACCGGCCTCTTCGGCGGCTTCGCCAGCACCAGCTACACCGAGAACATCGGCCTGGTGGCGCTGACGCGGGTGGCCAGCCGCCACGTCACCTACGTGGCGGCGGCGCTGCTGGTGCTGATCGGCCTGGTGGCCAAGGTCGCGGCCGCCGTCGCCACCCTACCGACGCCGGTGGTGGGCGGCCTCTACTGCGCCCTCTTCGGGCTCATCTCGGCGATCGGGCTGTCGATCTGCGCCCGCGCCGACCTCGACAGCCAGCGCAACCAGCTCGTCATCGGCTTCAGCCTGTTCATGGGGCTCAGCGTGCCGGCGTGGTTCGCGGGGGTGCCGGCGCTCGGCCTGGCGCCGGTCGAGCTCTCCTTCCCGCCGGCGCCGTGGCTGGCCGACCTGGTGCAGACCCTCGGCTCGACCGGCATGGCGGTGGCTGCGGTGCTCGGCCTGGTGCTCGACAACCTGATCCCCGGCAGCGACGAGGAGCGCGGCCTGGCGCCGCGCCGGCAGACGGCCTAGCCGGCGGGCCTCTCGACCGGCGCGCCGCACGCCGGCGGCGGGGCGACGCCCTCGTCGGCGCCGGCGAGGATCGAGCGCAGCTCCGCGCAGGCGGCGTCGGCCGCGCCGTCGTCGCCGGTGGCGCGGGCGGCGGTGGCGAGGCCGGCGAGCGACAGACGGCGCCGCGGCGCGCGCAGCAGCGCCTCCTCGAAGCGCGT
>CAZLBJ010000355.1:0-19442 GCA_964557755.1 uncultured Thermoanaerobaculia bacterium | reverse complement strand
CCAGCGTCGCGGCAACAGACGCGGCGAAGGGGGCCAGCAGCGCGGCGGCGGCGCCGGCCGGCAGCGCGAGGACGACCGCGTCGGCGGCGAAGCGGTCCTCCAGGTCGTCGGGCGCGGCGGCGGCAGGGTGCCGGGCAGCCGCCGCAGGATCGCCGGCCTCCGCGTCGCCGCCGGCGCCCTCGCCGCCCGGCCCGGCCGCCAGGTGCAGGAGCCAGCGCCCGTCCGCCCGCGCCTCCAGGCGCCGCACCGCGCATCCCGTGTGCAGCCGCACCCCGCCCCCCTTCGCTGCCGCGGTTCCTCCCCCGTTCACCGCGCCGCCGCCTTTCCGCAACGCCGCCACCAGCGCGTCCACCAGCTCCCCGACGCCCCCCACCAGCGAGACCCTGCTACCCGGCGACGGAGCGTGAGCGTGGTGCTCGCCGGCGGCGCGCAGGCCGCGGATGACGCTGCCGTGGCGGCGCTCGATCTCGGCGAGGTGCGGGAACGTCGCCGCCAGCGACAGCGACTCGGGATCGGCGACGTAGATGCCGGCGAGCAGCGGGCCGGCCAGGCGGTCGACCATCTCGTCGCCGAAGCGGCGGCGCAGGAAGGCGCCCAGGCTCTCATCCCCGACAGTGCGCCGCCGCGGCAGCACGAGGTCGAGGGCGAGGCGCAGCTTGCCGCGCCAGGAGAGGAGGTCGGAGCTCCACACCGGCGCCAGCCGGCAGGGCAGCACGTGGCCGAGCTCGGGCGGGATCTCCGCCAGCCGCCCGCGGCGCACCATCCACACCCGGTGGTGGCGCTCGTCGGTGGCGATCAACCGCTCGCCGAGCCCCAGCTCGCGCGCCAGCTCCACCGCCTCCGGCTTGCGGGTGACGAAGGAGTCGGGGCCGGCCTCGACCAGGAAGCCGCCGCGCCGCTCCGTGGCGATCTTGCCGCCCAGCCGCGGCGCCGCCTCGAACAGGCGCACCTCCACTGCCCGTCCCGTCTCGACGGCACGCCGGCGCAACGTCCAGGCGGCGGCCAACCCGGCGATCCCGCCGCCCACCACGGCCACTCGCGCGGGGGGCATGACGCGGCGAAGCATACCCCGGCCGAGCGTTGACCGGCCCGCGGCAGGCGGCTAGGCTGATAGGTACGCCATGCCCCACAGCTTCTCGGGAACCCGGCTCGCCGGCGGGTACTTCACGGCCCAGGCGCTTCTCGTCGCCGCATGGTGGCTGAGCCTCCTGCTGCTGCCGGCGACGAGGGACCTCTTCGTCCCCGAGGGTGCCGGCGAGGCGGACCTCCTGGCTTTCTTCGCCCCCGACCTGCTGCTCGCCGCGCCCGCCTCGCTGGCCGCCGGGATCGCCTGCCTGCGGCGTTCGTCGTGGTCGCTGCCGCTCGGTTGGCTGACGGCCGGGGCGATCGACTACGCGTTCTTCTTCTGCGTCGGCTGGTCCCTGCTCCGCGACGGCGCCTGGCTCAACGTGGCCCTGATGGCGCCGGCGGCCCTGCTCTCGACGGTGGCGGCTCTCGACGTCTCCGCGGGAGCGGTCCCCGTCTTCCGCCGCGCCTCGTCGTCGCCGCCGGCGCGGCACGTCGCGTCGACGCTCGCACAGATCGTCGTCTTCTGGACGTTCTTCCTCTTCGTGGTTCCGTTCGCCCTCCGCTGGGTCGAGCTGCGGCTCGGCCTGCCGCGCTTCGCCTTCGCGGGGCAGCGCGCGGTCGCCGGGGCCTTCTTCCTCGCCTGCAGCGTCCTCGGCCTGGCGAGCGGTGTCACCATGAGCGGTCGGGGCGACGGCACCCCGCTGCCGTTCGCGGCGCCCAACCGCCTCGTCGTCGACGGGCCGTACGCCTACCTGCGCAACCCGATGGTCGTCGCCGGCCTGGGCCAGGGTCTGGCCGTCGGGCTGTGGCTGGGTTCCTGGACCGTGCTCGCCTACGTGCTCCTGGGCGGCCTGCTCTGGCAGCTCATCGTGCGGCCGGCCGAGGAGCGGGACCTCGCGGCGCACTTCGGCGGGGACTACGCCGAGTACCGGGCGCGAGTGGCGTGCTGGATCCCCCGCCGGCCGCGGCGCGCCGGCACCGGCTGACGGCGATAGACTCTCCGTCACCATGATGTTCCGTCGTATCGCGAGCGTGGCGCCCCCCCTGCTGGCGGTCATCGTGTGGTCAGGCTGTGGCTCCGCCGACGCTGGAAGTGATCGGATCCGGCTCGGAGGCTCGCAGGCCTTCTACGCCGCCGACGGCACGGTGGCTGCCCTCGGAAGCCGATCGCGGTACGAGAACGAGGCGTTCAGCGAGGCCGAACGGCGCGGGGCACCCCTCCCTCGCTGGCGTGAATTCCTGCGGATCGGGAGCTGGGAGTACCGCTATCCCAACGACCAGACGAAGGCGGTGATCTCCTACGAGATCGGCTGGTACACCGACTGCTGCACCGGCGGTCTCTGCAAGCAGCCCTACGAGTTCAGATCGGGCGAGTTCCGTGCGTGGTGGCAGGACGGTTCGCCGCTCGCCCAGGGGACCTTCGCACTCGAGAGGCAGCACGTGGAGACGAACTGCGAGGGGGGCGACTGGGTAAAGAGAGCGGTCATCGAGCCCGGCGCCATGTTCTGGGATCGAGATGGAGCCCCGGCCGACCGCTCCGTGCTCCTGATCGCGAACCTCGATCTCGAAACCATGTGAGCGCGCATCCGGCTCCTCGGGACCGCTCCTGACATCACTGCCGTGAACGACTGGTCGAATCTCGTCGCCGACCTGGAGACCGTGGTCGAGGACTTCGGCGGGCTGCCGGTCTTCGTGCGGGTCCGCGGGCTGCGGCAGTGGCGGATGCAGCGGGTCTGGCGGTACCTGCCGGTCGAGCGCGTCGAGGTGTCCGCCGACACCTGGGAGGTCCGCTGGATGGTGCCGGGACTGTTGCGCCGGAACCGGGTTGGCCGCTCGCCGATGTCTGTCGAGCAGTTCGCCGGACGGCTCCGGGCCGTCCTCTCGACCGCCGGCACCTTCAAGCTGGTCGTCTCCGACGAGGTCCACCTCTCGAAGCAGGGCGTGGTCGAGCTCGCCGCGCAGCGAGGCCATGAATGGACGGGGCCGAGCCTCGACTCGCTGGGAGACGAGGAGTACGTGGCGCATTTCGACATCCCCATCGGGTCCCTCGGTGTAGCCGTGCGCCGCCAGCGGCTCGAGATGGAGGTCAGGAGCGCGCCTTGAGTGCAGCTTCCAGGCTCGCTTCGGCCGCGGCGTGCAGCTCGTCGAGCGCCCGCGCGAGCTCGCCGCTCAGGGCCTCGAGGTCGGCGTCGCGGGGGACGGGGATCGGCGCGCCCACCGCAACGTGGATGCGGGAGAAGGGCTTGGGGATCTCCATGCGGTCCCAGGAGCGCAGGGTCCAGGTGCGGGTGGCGGACCAGGACATCGGCAGCAGCGGGGCGCCGGACAGGCGGGCGAGGGTGGCGGCGCCGGGCTTGGGCTCGTGGCGGGGGCCGAGGGGGCCGTCGACCACGATCACCGCCGAAGCGCCGCGGCGCATCTCGCGCAGCAGGGCGCGCACCGCCGCCGAGCCGCCGCGGCTGGTCGAGCCGCGCACCACCCGCGCTCCCAACCCGACGGCCATCCGCTCGCCGAAGTCGCCGTCGCGCGAGCGCGAGATGAGCGCCACCAGCGGGTAGCCGCGGCGCACCAGGGACCTGTAGAAGAGGTGGGTGAGGTAGAAGAGGCGGTCGTGCCAGAGGGCGATCACCGTCGGGCGGCCCGCCTCGCGCACCGCCGCCAGGTGCTCGCCGCCCATCACGACGCGCACCCGGCAGGTCGCCACCAGCAGCGACAGCACGGCGCGGATCGCCCAGCCGCCGAGGCGCGCGCCGAGGTCCTGGGAGTCGCGCTCGCGCGGATGGGCCTCGCGTGCACCGCCGCCTTCCGGCGCGCCGCCGTCCGCTATGCGCACAGCTCGAAGTGGGCGAGCAGCGCCTCGATCGCCGCCGGGTCGGCCGGCGTGCCGGTCCAGTCGAGCTCCGCCGCCGGCGTGCCGGGCGCCGGATCGGGGACGAACCAGATGCCCATGCGCTGCCAGCGGTCGTCGTCCGGGCAGTCGATCGAGAGGACGGTGAGCACGCCCTCCTCCGCGTCGTCGTGCTCCTCGCCGACGGTCACCTTCACCGGCGCGCGCTCCCGCTCGCCGCCGAAACCGGTGGTGTCGACGTCGACGATGCCGCGGCGGGCCACCCAGGAGATCTCGGCGCCGTCGAGGGTCAGCTCCCCGCGGTCGATCACTTCCTTCGGATCGAAGCGGATCTGCTCCTGGTCGATGCCCGAGTCGTCGCCGGTGCCGCCCTCGATCCACTGGCGCGTCTTGTCGCCGCGGCCGAGCCAGTCCCGCACCCGGATGAACAGGAAGCCGGTCTCGGCGTCGTCGCTGCCGCCCGCCGGCCCGTGCAGGAAGGCGACGTCCATGAGGAACGGCACCGACAGCATGCCCACCGGGGCATAGCCGGCGGGCAGCGCCTCGTGGGGCAGCACCTCGCGTACCGCCGCCGACGCCTGTGCCGGGTCGCCGGCCATCGCCTCCAGGCGCTTGCCGGCGCGGTAGGTGAAGAAGGTCATCACCGCCACGCCGCCGAGGATCAGGGCGACCAGGGCGGCGCAGCCGCAGCCCAGCAGGGTGGTGGCGGAACGTCGCTCGCCTTCGGCCATCTCCAGCCTCCTTCTCCCTCGCTGCGCTCGCAGCCTACATCCGCTCGGGCAGCGGGATGCCGAGCAGCGCCGCCAGCTCGCCCATGCCGCGCTGGAAGACGCGGAAGGCGGCGAGGCGGACGGCGCGCAGGGTGGCGTCCTCCTCGCGCAGGATGGGGTGCCGGTTGTAGAGGGCGTGGAACTTCTGCGCCAGGTCGAGCAGGTGGCGGGCGGCGAGCGACAGCTCCAGCGTCTCGCCCGCCTTCTCCACGATCTCGCCGCTGTCGGCGGTGGCCAGCACCAGGTCCCACAGGTCGTCGGCCCACGCTTCGGCGGGCAGCGCCGCGGCGTCGTCTGGCGCCACGTCGGCGGCGAGGCCGGCGTCTGTGAGCTTGCGGCGGATGGCGCCGACGCGGGCGGCGGAGTACTGGAGGTAGGGGCCGGTCTCGCCCTCGAAGGCGAGCGCCTCGTCGAGGTCGAAGGCGATCACGCGGGTGGTGGTCGCCTTGACCATCAGGAAGCGCAGCGCGGCGGTGGCGATCTGCGAGGCCAGCGCGTCGAGGCCGGCGGCGTCGAGCTCCGGGTCGCGGCGCGCCACCTCGTCGCGCGCCTTGGCCACCAGGCGGTCGAGCAGGTCGTCGGCCTTGACCCCGATGCCCTTGCGGCCGGACATCTCCATCGACTTGCGCGGCACCGGCGCCATGGCGATGCCCGTCGCGTCGCCGGCCTCCGCCTCGCCGTCCTCGGCCTCCTCCGCCTCGCCGCCGAGGTAGCCGAGCTGCTGCGCCGTGGCCGCCGACAGCGACACCATCTCGTACGCGAAGTGGACCGAGCGGTCGGCCTCGTGCTCGTGGCCCATCGCCTGCAGGCCGGCGCGCACGATGCGCTGGAGGTAGCTCTGCCGCGCGTCGATGACGTTGATCACCCGGCTGCCCTGGCCGAACCCCGGGTGCACCTCGGCGGCGCCGTCGGCCGGCGCCGTCTCCCACACCCCCTCCTCCTCCCAGCGCCGGTAGTGGAAGTCGCGCCCGAGCAGGCCGAACTTCCAGCACTGGTAGGCGATGTCCTTGCCGACGTAGGTCACCGTGCCGTCGGAGCGTACGATCACCTTGTCGGGGTCCTCGAGGCCGGCGAACTCCTCGCTCTGCGACAGCGGCATCACCCAGCAGCCGGCGTTCTTGCCGTCGGCCTCCTTGCGCACCGCGCCGGAGTCGCGCAGGCGGGCGAAGGCGTCCTCGAAGAAGCGCTCGCCGAGGACGTCGCTCTCGCGGGTCAAGAGGTCGTAGCCGATGCCCAGCCGCGCCATGGTGGCGAGGTGGCGGTGGACGATGCGGCGCGCCACCAGCCGCCCGACCTCGGCGCGCTCGCCCCGGCCGGTCTCCAGCTCGTGCAGGGTGCTGCGGCGGACGTCCTTGCGCCCGGCGTCCTCCTCGTACCAGCGGCCGACCTCGCTGTAGAGGTCCCAGCACAGGTAGTCGAAGGGCTCCGGCGCGGCGGCCACCCGCGCGCGGTCCCAGCCGCGCAGGTCGAGGAAGCCGACCACCACGTCGGCGAGCTGGACGCCGGTGTCGTCGATGTAGTTCTGCACCTCGACCGGGTAGCCCAGGCTGTCGAGGATGCGCACCAGCACGTCGCCGAGGACGGCGTTTCGCAGGTGGCCGACGTGCGCCGCTTTGTTGGGGTTGATGTTGGTGTGCTCGACGATCACCTTGCCGCGGCCGGGCCTGGCGCGCGGCAGCACCGGCTCGGCGAGCAGATGCGCGGCGACGGCGCTCCTGTCGAGGAAGAAGTTGAGGTAGCCGGCGCCCGCGATCTCGACGCGGGCGACCGCGGGCGGCGGCTGGTAGGCGGCGGCGAGCTCCTCGGCGATGGCGCGCGGCGGGCGCTTGAGCACGCGGGCGAGCTGGAGCGCGCCGGGGAATGCGAGGTCGCCGAGCTCGCGGCGCGGCGGCACCTCGACGATCGGCTCGTGGTCGACGTCGAAGTGCTGGCGCAGGGTCGCCGCCAGGCCGTCCGCCACCTGTCGCTTGAGGTCCGCCAGCATGACCGCAGGAGCATACCGTAGGCGCGGCGGCCGTCCCGCGGTGAAACCCCTTTCGGGGCCGGCGGAACCTCCTGATATGATCCCCCGGTTGGAGGGACTAGGAGATATGGCAGAGAAGACCGAGAACAGGATCTCTTTGACGCTGGAGGAGACCCAGCTCGACATCGTCGAGGGGGACATCACGGAGCTCGACGTCGACGCCATCGTGAACCCCGCGAACGAGGAGCTGCAGCTCGGCAGCGGCGTGGCGGGGGCGATCCGCGACAAGGGCGGCCCGGCGATCCAGGAAGAGTGCGACCGCATCGGGCACACGCCGGTCGGCCAGTCGGTGATGACGGTGGCCGGCGACCTGCCGGCGCGCCACGTCATCCACGCCGTGGGGCCGCGCATGGGGGAGGGGGACGAGGACCGCAAGCTGTCCTCGGCGGTGCGCTCGGCGCTCGCCCTCGCGGACCGCAACGGCCTGCGCTCGATCGCCCTGCCGGCCATCTCCACGGGCGCCTTCGGCTTCCCGATGGACCGCGCGGCGCGCATCACCCTCACCGAGGTCCACCGCTACCTCCAGGGTGGCACCAAGATCGAGCGCGTCGTGGTGGTCCTCCACGACGACGACGCCTTCCAGACCTTCCGCCGCGAGCTCCGCCGCGGCTTCCGCTAGACAGACCCGCCGCTCAGAAGTCGAGAGGAAATGCGTTCACGGCGTGGACGTTTATCGTTCACGTCGTGAACGATTTGCAAGGAGGCGGGGCGTGGACGAGCGGATCGAGCTGCTGCTGGGGGTGCTGGACCGCGCCTACGACCGCAAGTCGTGGCACGGCACGAACCTGCGCGGGTCGGTGCGGGGAATGACGGTGGAGGAGGCGGCGTGGCGGCCGGGGGACGGGCGGCACAATGCCTGGGAGGTGGCGGTGCACGCGGCCTACTGGAAGTACGCCGTGTGGCGCCGGCTGACCGGGGCGCCCCGGGGCTCCTTCCCGCTCGCCGGCTCGGACTGGTTCGCGCGGCCGGAGCCGGGGCGGGCGAAGGTGGCGGCGTGGAAGGCTGACCTCGACCTCCTCGCCGCCGTCCACCGCGACCTGCGCGCGGCGGTCGCCGGCCTCGACGCCGGGGCGCTCGGCCGCCCGGCCGGCGGCGGCCGCACCATTGTCTTAGACCTCGTCACCGGCGCCGCCGCCCACGACCTCTACCACGCTGGCCAGATCCAGCTCCTCAAGCGGCTGTACGCGGCCCGTTAGGCCCCGAACTTCGCCAGCCGGCCGGCGTTGGCCAGCAGCAGGCCCATCAGGTGCATCGCGGGGAAGGTGCCGAGGTGGCCGCGGATGGACTCGATCTCGGTGAAGCGGCGGGTGTCGTCGATGAAGCAGCGGTCGGAGTGGAGCAGCAGCGGCACCGGGTGCCAGCTGTGGGCGGCGAGCGGCGCCGGGGTCGAGTGGTCGCCGGTGACAGCGACCACCGCGGGGCCCAGTTCAAGGAGGCGCGGCAGCACCGCGTCGGCGGCCTCGATGGCGTGCGCCTTGGCCTCCGGGTCGCCGTCCTCGCCGGCCATGTCCGCCTGCTTCAAGTGCAGGAAGAAGAAGTCGAAGTCGCGCCAGTGGGCGGCGACGGCGTCAACCACCTCCGCCGGCGTCTTGCCGCACTCCACCACCTCCATGCCGCACACCGAGGCGACGCCGCGGTAGAGCGGGTATCCGGCAAAGGCGCCGCAGCGCATGCGGTAGAGCTCGTCGAGCTGCGCCAGGTGGGGCAGGCTGGAGAAGCCGCGCAGCAGCGCCCGGTTGGCCTTCGGCTCGTCCGCGATGGCGCGCTCCATGGCGGCGACGGCGCGGCGCACGAGATCGACGGTGGCCTGCGCCGCCGGGTCGTCGGCCGCCTCCTCGTCCGCGGCCGCGTCGAGCGGCGGCACGCCGGTCGTCTGCGGGTCGGTGTCGGCGAGCCGCGCCGACAGCCCGCCACCGCGCAGCCGCAGCACGAAGCGGTGCCCCTCGCCGGACTGCAGCACCACTTCGGTCTCGCCGAAGTCCTCCTCGTCGAGCGCCGCCTGCATCGCCTCGACCAGGCGGCGGTTCTCGTCGTTCGAGGGTCGGCCGGCGCGGCGGTCGGTGAGCTCGCCGGCGGCGCCGGCGGTGGCGAAGTTGCCGCGCGCCAGGACGTCGCCGCGGCGCACCTCCATGCCGACGCCCAGCGCCTCCAGCACGCCGCGGCCGATGTCGGTCTCCGGCGCCGCCGGGTCGTAGCCGAACAGCGCCAGGTGGCCGGGGCCGCTGCCCGGGGTGATCCCCTGCGCCACCGGCACGATGCGGCCCAGCGCCGAGCGCGCCGCCAGGGCGTCGAGGTGGGGGGTGGCGGCGCGGTCGAGCGGCGTGCGCGGCTGGTCCTTGGTCACCAGGTCGCCGACGCCGTCGACGACCAGCAGCACGATGCGGCGGTCGTTGGGCTGCGCCAGGCGGTGCAGGAAGTCGTGGTGGTCCATCGTCAGGAGACGAGGAAGGCGTGGGCGCGCACCTGCAGCCGCGCCCGTCCCTCGAAGCCGCTGCCGACGAGGGTGAATGCGCAACGCATGCCGAGCACCGGCAGCACGATCCAGCCGTCGAAGGTCTCGCCGCCGCCGTAGGCGGGGACCACGGGCTCGATCTCGGCGATCTTGGTGAAGTGCTCGTGCTCGGGGTCGAAGGCGGCGCGCAGCTCGACGTAGGCGCGGTCGAGGTCGATGGTGCGCTGGCCCGACGGATGCCACACCGAGAAGACGAAGCGCATCTCGTCGAAGCTGCCGGTGTCGAGCCAGCGCTCGTCGCCGCGCGCCAACGGGAAGACGAACCCGCCTGCGGTGTCGGTGGCGAAGATCTCCGGCGTCGGGTCGAACCGCACTTCGGCCGGCGGCGTGGGAGGCGTTTGCGGCTTCACGCGCCGCTCCCGCCGCCGCGCGCCAGCGCCAGCGCGCCGGCGATGCGCCGCAGGCTCTCCTCGTCGCTCGAGGCGAGGAGCTGCGGCCCGATGCCGAAGGCCACCGCGCCGGCCTCGCGGTAGGCCGGGATCTCCTCGGGGCCGAAGCCGCCGGCGGCGAGCATCGGCACGTCGCCCAGCGGGCCGCGCACGGTGCGCAGGTAGGCGGGGCCGCCGAGCGGCGGCAGCGGGTAGACCTTGACCAGGTCCGCCCCCGCCTCGCGGGCGGCGACGATCTCGGTGGGCGTGGCGGCGCCGAGGAGGACGAAGACGCCCGCCTCGCGCGCCGCGGCGGCCACCTCGGCGCTGACGTTGGGGCTGACCACGAACTCGGCGCCGGCGGCCAGCGCCTGCCGCGCCCGTTCGCCGCCGGTCACCGTGCCCATGCCGACGTGGTGCTCGCCGCCCACCCGGCCGCGCTCTTGCAGGAGCCGGCGCACCAGGCGCGTCGCGTCGGGCACGGTGAAGGTGATCTCCACCAGCCGCACGCCGCCGGCGATGAACAGATGCGCCTGCCGCTCGGCCTCCTCGAAGGTGGGGGTGCGCACCACCGCCACCAGGGGCGAGTGGGCGAAGGTGGCGGCGACAGCGGAACGGAGGTCGAGGGTGGGCTCTGCGTGGCTCATCCGGCCGGCGAGTCTATCATCGGCCTCCCGCCGTTCCGAGGAGACGACGGCGTCTGCGCCCTGCGCCGAAATCTTCTTATTCTTGTCACGTTTGCGACCTTTCGCGAAACATTAGTAATAGTGGCGGGGGGCGTCGCCCGCCCGAGACGAGGGAGAGGGAGGTGTGATGGAGGACGTCAGCAAGGACCTCGACGGCAGCCGCGCAGGCCAGGACGGGGCCGCGGCCCGCATCCTGCCGTGGCGCGGCGCGGGCATCTACGAACGGGCCTTCCAGCGGGCGCTGCAGGGGGCGGTGGCGCTGCAGCGGCAGGTCGAGAACCAGCGCGCCGCCGCGCGCCGCGCCGCCGGCGCGCTGCTGCACCGCGCGCCGGAACACCGCGGCCTGCTGCTGCGCAACCATCCCGCCTACGGCGGCTGGTGGCTGGCGGCGCTGCTGGCGGACGAGGCGGAGACGCGCCACGGCGCCGGCGGCGAGCCGGACGTCGGTCTCGCCACGCTGGCCACCGAGGCCGCCTCCGCCCTCGACGGCGGCGCGCCGGAGGCGGCGCTGGTGGCCGACGTCACGGCGCGGAGCTGGCGCGTCCTGGCGGACGCCCAGCGCGGCGCCGGCGACCTGGCGGCGGCGGCGGAGTCGCTGGCCCGCGCCCGCAGCCACCTGCGCCGCGGCACCCGCGAGCCGCTGGAGCGCGCGGCGCTCCTGGAATCGAGCGGCCTGCTGCTCGCCGCCCGCGGCCGGCGCCGCGCGCGCGCCTGCCTGGCGGCGGCGGCCAAGCTCTACGCGCGGCTCGAGGAGCGCCACCTCGAGGGCCGCTCGCGGCTCTCCCTCGGCCTGCTCGACGGCCTGTCCGACGACGAGCCGCGGCAAGCCGCCGCGGAGCTCCGGCGCGGCCTCGACCGCCTCGACGCCGGCGCCGAGCCCGACCTCGCCGCCCGCGCCCGCCGCCGCCTGGCCGAGCTGCGCGCGCGGCCGATGCCGGCGGCGCGGCCGCCGGTGCGCTCCCTGGTGCCCGCGACGCTCTAGCCGTCCTCGTCGCCCTCGTCGTCACCCTCGTCGCCGTCGCCGCCGGAGCGGCTCCAGCGGTGCGGGCGGCGCACCGGGCGCGCCGCGGCGTCCGGCTCGCCGCCCTCGCCTCCCGCGGCCGGCGGCTCGCCGCGCAGCTCGTCGAGGCGGTCGAGCTGGTACTCGACGCGGCGGCAGATGCCGCGCAGCAGGATCACCTCGCGCTCGGTGGGGGCGGCGCGGGCGATCAGCCGGCGTAGGTCGCGCAGCACCGTCGGGAAGGTGTCGTCGCGGTCGTAGCGCACGCGGCGCAGGAGCTCGGTGGCCTGCCGGCAGAAGCCCTCGACCTGCGCCAGCGGCGCCGGCGGCGGCGCCTCGGCCGCCAGCGTGGCGGGCGCCGCCGCGCCGGCCTCGACGCGCGCCAGGTAGAGCTCGTAAGCGAGCACCAGCACCGACTGGGCGAGGTTCAGGGTCGGCTGCACCGGGTCGCACGGGACGTTGACCAGCGGCTCGCAGAGGGCCAGCTCGTCGTTGCTCAGGCCGGAGACCTCGGGGCCGAAGACGAGGGCGGTGCGGGTGCCGGGGGGGTCGGCGGCGAGCAGCGCCGGCAGTTCGCGCGGCCGCACGATGGCGGGGCCGCCGGTGCGATCGCGCGCCGAGGTGGTGCCGACCAGGCGCTGGAACGGCGCCGCCGCGGCGTCGAGCGACGGCGCCCGCACCAGGTCCGCCACGACGTGCTCGGCGCCCTTGGCGAAAGCGTGGCCGAGCACCCCGAGCTCGACGGCCGGCTCGATGAGGATCAGCTCGCGGAGCCCCATGTTGGCCATCGCGCGGGCGGCGGCGCCGACGTTGCCGTCCTCGCGCGGCCGCACCAGGATGACCGCCGGCGGCCGCGGTGCGGACGGGTCTGCGCGCGTCGTCGCCATCGGACGGGAGATCGTATCGCGACGGATGCCGGGCCCGGCCGCGCGCTTGACACCACCCCGGGCCGGGAGTAGCTTTCCGGCGATGCCGAAACCGATCCGCGCCTACCTCTTCTTCACCGGCACCGGCCCCATCCTGGTGCTCTCGACCTACCCCGAGCTCACCGACCCGCGGCTGGCCGACAAGCTGCGCTACAAGGGCATCGACAAGTTCATCGCCTACGAGGTGGACCTGCCGGCGGTGGAGGAGCGCTACCGCAACACCTTCGGCAACGTGGTGGCCGACCTCGAGGAGGCCGAGGACCTGCGGGTGCTCGACTTCAACGGCCACCAGATCATGGCCAACTTCTCCCTCGAGGAGCTCGGCGATCCGGTCAAGGTCGGCGCCTGAGCCGAGGCCTCAGCCCGCCCGCATCAGCCGCCGCAGGTCGTGGCCGAGCGCCGCGGCGAGGCGGTAGACGGTCGGCAGCGGTAGCCCCACGACGTTGCTGTAGTTCCCCTCCACCGACTCGACGAACATCGCCCCCAGCCCCTGGATGGCGTAGGAGCCCGCCTTGTCCATCGGTTCGCCGGTGTCGACGTACCAGGCGATCTCGGCGGCGGACAGCGGCGCCATCGTCACCCGCGAGACCACCACCTCGGAGGTCTCGGCCGCCGGCCGCCCGGCCGCCGCCGGCCGCAGCAGGGCGACGCCGGTGAGCACCGTGTGGCGGCGGCCGGCGATGAGCGCCAGCATGCGGCGGGCGTCGGCGCGGCCGGCCGGCTTCTCGAGCAGCAGCCCGCCGCCGCCGTCCCCACCGTCGTCCCCGCCGCCGTCGTCGAGCACCACCACCGTGTCGGCGGCGAGCACCAGCTCCCCCGGACGGGCCTCGGCGGCCGCCTTCTCGCGCGCCAGCCGCAGCACGTACGCGGCCGGCGTCTCGCCTGGGGCGCGCACCTCCGGCACCCCCACGGGGCGCACCGCGAAGTCGAGGCCCAGCGAGGCCAGCAACTCGCGCCGCCGCGGCGAGGCGGAGGCGAGGACGAGGCGCGGATGTGGAGGATCGGCGGTCGGCACGGGAGCGGGAAGCTACCACGGCGGGTCCTGGGCGGGCGGCGGCGGGGGGGCGAAGGGGGGGCGGTTCCCCGGCCCCCCGGCGGGGATGTTGGACGGCGGATTTGGACGGGAGCGGTGGTCGCCGAGGGAGGCTGGCACCGCCGCGGGGTCCGGCAGCGGGACGCGGATGCGCCCCGGTCGACCCCGGAAGGTATTTCTATATACGAATTACTATACCACCTTGTCTACGCGGATGGGAGTCCCCGTGTGGCGGCTGCGCCGCTGTGAGCCCGCCGCCGCGCCGCCTGATACATTGCGCCCGATGACGCTCTTGGACGGCCGATGAGCCGTTGGGAGGCGCTGCGTGCGCGGCTGCGCTCCGCCTGGAGCTCGCTGGACTTCCACCTCGCGCGGCGCTTCGGTCTCGCCACCCGGGGGGACCGGGTGTTCTTCGTCCTCATCGGCGTCGTCGGCGTCGTCGCCGGTACCCTCGGCGTCCTCGTCCACACCCTGATCAACGCCGTCCAGGACCTGCTGTGGGGCGGCGAGGACCTGACGGCGGCGGTGGGCGCCGTCCGCGACACCGGCGCCGCCACCGGCTCGTGGTGGTGGTGGGCGCTGGTGGTCGGCATCCCGGCGCTCGGCGGCCTGGTGGTCGGCCTGATCTTCCTCGCCAGCCGCGGCGTCGGCCGCGGCTCGGGCATGTCGCTGCTCATCGAGTCGGTGCTGCTCCACGGCGGCCGCATCCCGCCCTGGCCGGTGATCGTCAACGGCCTGGCGTCGGTGGTCACCGTCGGCGCCGGCGGCTCGCTGGGTCGCGAGGGGCCGATGATCCGCCTCGGCGCCATGGCCTCGACCTGGATGGCGTCGCGGCTCGGCGTGCCGCCGCACCGGGTGAAGATCCTCCTCGGCTGCGGCGCCGCCGCCGGCCTCGCCGCCGCCTACAACGTGCCGGTCGGCGGTGCGCTGTTCGCCATGGAGGTGATTCTCGGCAACTTCGCCCTGGAGATCCTCGGCCCGATCGTCGCCTCGTCGGTGATCTCGACCTTCCTGGCGCGCTCGATCTCGGGCGACGTGCAGCGCTTCGATGCGCTGGCCTACGAGATGGCTTCCGGCTGGGAGATCCTCACCTACGCCGGGCTCGGCTTGGTGGGGGCGATGGCGTCGGTGGCCTTCGTGTTCGGCGTGCGCGGCGCGCGGCGCGGCTTCGAGCGCCTGCCGCTGGTGCCGCAGTGGCTCAAGCCGGCGCTCGGCATGGCGATGCTCGGCGCCCTGGCGCTGCTCGCGCCGCAGATCCTCGGCGGCGGTGCCGACACCCTGCAGGCGGCGATCGACGGCCAGCTCGCATTCGAGGTGCTGCTGGCGCTCGCCGCCGCCAAGCTCCTGGCCACCGCGCTCACCGCCGGCAGCGGCAACGCCGGCGGCCTGTTCACGCCGGCGCTGTTCCTCGGCGGCCTGACCGGCGGCGCCTACGGCATGGTCGTCCACAGCCTGTGGCCGGCGGTGACGGCGCCGACCGGCGCCTACGCGGTGGTCGGCATGGCGGCGATGGCGGCCGGCACCTCGCACGCGCCGATCAGCGCCATCCTCATCCTCTTCGAGCTCACCGGCAACTACGAGCTGATCCTGCCCCTGATGGTGGCCTCGATCATCTCCGGCGTCGTCTCGCGCCGCCTGCACCGCCACTCGATCTACACCGAGTCGCTGGAGCGCAAGGGGATCGACACCTCGTGGCGCATGGAGGAGGCGGTGCTGGCCGGGCTCAAGGTGTCGGACATGGTGCGCGCCGACCCGCAGGTGCTGGCGCCGGCGGCCCCCTACGCCGAGATCGTCGAGCGCTTCCTGGCCACCCACCGCCAGCGCCTGTTCGTGGTCGGCGACGACGGCCAGCTCCTCGGCGCCGTGTCGCTGCACGACATCAAGCACGCCCTCTCCGACCCCGAGCGGCTGACCATGGTGGTGGCGCACGACCTGATGGTGCCTGTGGACAAGGTGCTCAGCGAGAAGGAGCGCCTGCACCGGGCGGCGGAAGCGTTCGCGAAGAGCGACTTCGAGCGCCTGCCGGTGGCCGGCGCCGACGGCCGCTTCCGCGGCGTCCTGGCCAAGCGCGACCTGCTGTCGGTCTACGCCCAGGAGGTGCTGGGGCGGCCGGCGATGCTCGCCACCTTCGTGCGCGGCGGCGAGACGGAGAAGCGGCGCGACTACGTCGAGCTGCCGCCCGACTTCGCGCTGCGCCTGGTGCCGGTGCCGGCGTCGCTGGTCGGCAAGACCCTCGCCGAGGCGCGCCTGCCGCAGACCGCCGGCGTGCGCGTGCTGGAGATCAAGCGCGACGGCGGCGGCGGCGCCGGCCAACGGGTGATGCCCGGCGCCGACACCGTCCTCGCCGCCGGCGACGGCCTCATCCTGCTCGGCCCGGAGGAGACCCTCGAGCGGCTGGAGAAGGGCGTGCCGCTGCCCGCCAAGGACGAGGCCGAGGCGCATCTGGCGGTGGACTGATGGCGGCGCGCTGATGGCCGTGGACTGAGATGGCGGCCGGCGACGACGAGCGCGACCGCGCGGCACGGCGGCGGCGCGAAGGGGCGCGGCGCGACCGCGCGGCGCTCGCCTCGCTGCCGGCGCCCCCCGGCCTCTGCGCCACCTGCGTGCACCTCGAGCTGGTGGGCTCGAAGACCAGCGTCTTCGTGCGCTGCGGACTCTCCGACGCCGACCCCCGCTTCCCGCGCTACCCGCCGCTGCCGGTGCGCCGCTGCGCCGGCTACCAGGAGGACCCGGGGCTGTAGACTCCGCGACCATGCCTCGCCGCGACGACGTCTCCTCGATCCTCATCCTCGGCTCCGGGCCGATCGTCATCGGCCAGGCGTGCGAGTTCGACTACTCGGGCACGCAGGCGTGCCGGGTGCTGCGCCGCGAGGGCTACCGCGTGGTGCTCGCCAACTCGAACCCGGCGACCATCATGACCGACCCGGAGATGGCCGACGCCACCTACGTCGAGCCGCTGACGCCGGACGTGATCGAGAAGATCGTCGAGCGCGAGCGCCCCGACGCCCTGCTGCCCACCGTCGGCGGCCAGACGGGCATCAACCTGACGCTGGCGCTCGAGGAGCGCGGCACCCTCGAGAGGTTCGGCGTCGAGGTGTTGGGCGCCGACCCGGCGGCGCTGCGCCTCGGCGAGGACCGCCAGCTGTTCAAGGCGGCGATGGAGGAGGTCGGCCTGCGCGTGCCGCAGAGCGGCTACGCCGGCTCGGTGGCCGAAGCGTGGGAGATCGCGGGCGAGGTCGGCTTCCCGGTCATCGTGCGCCCCAGCTTCACCCTCGGCGGCGAGGGCGGCGGCGTGGCCTACAACCGCGGCGAGCTCGAAGGCGTGGTGCAGGGCGCGCTCGACGCCTCGCCGGTCCACCGCGTCCTCGTCGAGCGCTCGGTGCTCGGCTGGAAGGAGTTCGAGCTCGAGGTGATGCGCGACCTGGCCGACAACGCGATCGTCGTCTGCTCGGTCGAGAACGTCGACCCGATGGGGGTGCACACCGGCGACTCGATCACCGTCGCGCCGCAGCAGACGCTGTCCGACGTCGAGTACCAGGCGATGCGCGACGACGCCTTCGCCGTCATCCGCCGCGTCGGCGTCGCCACCGGCGGCTCGAACATCCAGTTCGCGGTCGACCCGCGGAGCGGCGAGCGGCTGGTCATCGAGATGAACCCGCGCGTCTCGCGCAGCTCCGCCCTGGCGTCGAAGGCCACCGGCTTCCCGATCGCCAAGATCGCGGCGCTCCTGGCGGTCGGCTACACGCTCGACGAGATCCCCAACGACATCACCGGCAAGACCTACGCCGCCTTCGAGCCGACGCTCGACTACACGGTGGTCAAGATCCCGCGCTGGGCGTTCGAGAAGTTCCCCGGCTCCTCGCCGGTCCTCGGCACCTCGATGAAGTCGGTGGGCGAGGTGATGGCGCTCGGCTCGAGCTTCCGCGAGGCGCTGATGAAGGCGATGGCGTCGCTCGAGCTCGACGGCGGCGCCTCCCGCGAGCGCCGCGCCGCCGACCCGGTGACCCTGCGCCGCCGCCTGGCGGTGCCCAACCACGAGCGCCTGTTCGCCGTCTTCGCGGCGCTGCGCCAGGGCTGGCGGGTGGCCGAGCTGGCGGAGGCGACCGCGATCGACCCCTGGTTCCTGCGCGAGATGCGCGCCCTGGTCGAGCTCGAGGGCGAGCTCGCCTGCTGGGACCTCGACAGCGTGCCGCGGGCGCTCCTCGCCCGCGCCAAGGGCAGCGGCCTGGGCGACGAGCGGCTGGCGGAGCTCCTCCACGCCGCCCCCGCCGAGCTGCGCCGCCGGCTCGCGGACGAGGGGGTGCGCCGGGTCTACAAGCGGGTCGACACCTGCGCCGCCGAGTTCCCGGCCACCACGCCGTACCTCTACTCGACGTTCGGCGACGAGTGCGAGGCTGAGCCCACCGACCGCGCCAAGGTGGTGATCCTCGGCTCCGGCCCCAATCGCATCGGCCAGGGCATCGAGTTCGACTACTGCTGCGTGCACGCCGCCTTCGCGCTGCGCGACTCGGGCTACGAGACGGTGATGGTCAACTGCAACCCGGAGACGGTGTCGACCGACTACGACACCTCCGACCGCCTCTACTTCGAGCCGCTGACCCTCGAGCACACGCTGGCGGTGATCGAGCGCGAGCGGCCGCGGGGGGTGATCGTGCAGCTCGGCGGCCAGACGCCCCTCAAGCTGGCGCGCGGCCTGGAGGCGGCCGGAGTGCCGATCTGGGGCACCACGCCGGACGCCATCGACCTCGCCGAGGACCGCAAGCGCTTCGGGGCGCTGCTGCGCCGCCACGGCATCCGCCAGCCGGAGCACGGCACCGCCGTCTCCGAGGACGAGGCGCTGGCGGTGGCGCGCGAGATCGGCTTCCCGGTGGTGGTGCGGCCGAGCTACGTGCTGGGCGGCCGGGCGATGGCGATCTGCTACGACGCCGAGACGCTGGACGGCTACATGCGCCACGCGGCGGAGGTGTCGCCAGGCCACCCGGTGCTGCTCGACCGCTTCCTCGAGGACGCCATCGAGGTCGACCTCGACCTGGTGGCGGACGGCGAGCGGGCGGTGGTGGCCGGCATCCTGCGCCACATCGAGGAGGCGGGCATCCACTCCGGCGACTCGGCGGCGGTGCTGCCGGCGCTCGGGCTGGCGGCCGGCCAGCTCGACGAGATGCGCGAGGTGGCGCGGCGGCTCGCGGTCGAGCTCGGCGTCGTCGGCCTGATGAACGTCCAGTTCGCCATCCACGACGGCGACCTCTACGTGCTGGAGGTCAACCCGCGCGCCTCGCGCACCGTGCCGTTCATCGCCAAGGCGGTGGGCGTGCCGCTCGTAGCGGTGGCGGTGCGCGCGATGGCCGGGATCAGCCTCGCCGAGCAGGGGTTCACCGCGGAGCCGGCGGTGCCGGGCGTCTTCGTCAAGGCGCCGGTCTTCCCCTTCCGCCGCTTCCCCGGCTTCGACCCGGTGCTCGGGCCGGAGATGCGCTCGACCGGCGAGGTGATGGGGGTGTCGGCGCGCGGCCACTTCGGCAACGCCTTCGCGCGCGCCTGGCTGGGGGCGGGGGAGAAGCTGCCCCTGGAGGGACGGGTGTTCGTCTCGGTGCACGACCGCGACAAGGCGGCGGTGGTGCCGGTGGCGAAGAGCTTCGCCGACCTCGGCTTCGCGCTGCTCTCCACCGAGGGCACGGCGGCCTACCTCGCCACCCAGGGGCTGGCCGTCGAGCGCGTCAAGAAGCTGCACGAGGGCCGCCCGCACATCGGCGACCTGCTGATCGACGGCCAGGTGTCGCTGGTGGTCAACACGCCGCTCGGCCGCGCCTCGCACGAGGACGACGCCGAGATCCGCAAGCTGGCCTTGAAGCACGGCGTCCCCTGCGTCACCACCCTCTCCGGCGCCCGCGCCGCCGCCGAGGGCATCGCCTCCCTGCGCGACACCGGCATCGGCGTGACTTCCCTCCAGGAGCTGCACGGACGGGGGTGAGGACGCTCTGGCCGGCGTCCGTCTTGCAGCCGTCCTCCCGACGCATGCGCCCCTTCCTCGCCGTCCTCGCCCTCGCCGCCCTCGCGCTGCCGCCGCAGGCCTGCGCCCGCGAGGAGGATTCCGCGCCGGAGCACGGCGCGGAGCAGGCCGACGGGGTGCTGTGGGACGAGGCGGAGGCGGCGGCCTCGGCCGCCGGGGGGGCGGTCGACGTGGCGGCGCTCGAGCCGTTCGCCGCCGCCGCCG